>CAYSOS010000025.1:0-8153 GCA_964432735.1 uncultured Candidatus Saccharibacteria bacterium | reverse complement strand
CCTCGATGCGGCCGGCAGTCTCGGCGCGCGGCACGCCGTAGAGGCCGGCATGGAGGGACATGTTCTCATGGGCCGTGAGCTCGTCGTCGAGCGAAGGGTCCTGGAAGACGATGCCGAATGAGCGGCGGGCAGCATTGGCATTCTTGACCGGGTCGGCACCGTTCACCGTGAGCGATCCCGACGTCGGATGCACGAGGGTGGTGAGCATCTTGATGCTCGTCGTCTTGCCGGCGCCGTTCGGGCCCAGGAAGGCGAAGATGGATCCAGCTGGCACTTCGAACGACACGTCGTTCACGGCCGCAAGCTCACCGTATCTTTTGACCAGATTCTTAACGGAAATGTGTGATTGGGGCATAGAATAGATACTATCATATGACGAAGCGCGGTGCGCTTTTATACGACAAAAGCTATAAGACCGGCTCCCCCTTCCTCTTTCTCTGGAATATGAGCTTCTCCACCGTAAAGCGATCGTACCCATGCGCGAACAGGGCGGCGCTCACGCCGAAGAGGATGAAATGCGGCCAGACCGTCTCCCCGAAGAAGAGGAGCGACAGCGTGATGAAGAAGGTGAAGAACAGGGCCGCGAAGCGCACCTCGAATCCGGCGGCGAAGCAGATGCCGAGGAGGGCCTCCACGATGAACGCGCCCAAGACCAGGAAGAGCGGCGTAAAGTGGAAGTAATCCGTGAGGTGATAGTCATTCACGGTATCCATGGCCAGATTGCTGTGCAGGAACTTGGCATAGAAGGAGGCGAAGAAGAGCGCTCCGCCGAAGAGGACGCGCAAGATGAAGAAGCTGTACCGCTCGAGCGACCGCGCCAATCCGCCCACTGATTCCCCCAGCGCCCGCAGGGCCGGTATGGCCCGGTCCAGCGACCACCTTCCTCCCCCTAGGATGGCAAAGAGGATGGCTTCGCCGAGATAGTTCACGTACGTCAGCATGTACCAGTGGAAATTCCAGGCCGCGAAGGCGAAGACCGCCACCATGAAGATCGCCACCACGCGCGTCAGGAATCCGGCGATGACGAAGACGCCGGCCACCATGAGAATGCCGCTCAAGACATGGGCCGCCATGGCCGGCATGACCGATGAGACCGGCAATTCCGGCCCGAAGAAGTCGCCGAAATACCCCGCCGCGATGAGCGACACGCCGAAGGTCACGCGGGCGATGATAGGCGCATACTTCTTGAGGCGGAAGAGGAACGGATCGAATACGCGCTCAAAAAGCGACGAGACCGAGAACGAGATGGTGACGAGGACGAGCACTGCGACGATCGTCCCCCACACAAGGAAGAGCTTTTCCTGTCCCGGAATAGCTGAAAAAGGGTTCGGCGACGGCAGGGCTATCGCATTCTGGATCTCCTGCGGCGAAAGTACGTAGACCTCGTGGGCAGAGGCGAGAAGCGGAACGGATGAGGCGATGACCACTCCGATGATGCCCGTAGCCGTGAGGATTTTTTTCATGGTGCGCATAGCTATGACGTCTTTACCAGATGCTCGAAGGCGTACTCAAGGGTTCCGCCCACTTTCTTGCCCGGATTGAAGATGCCCTTCGGATCCCAGATCTTCTTCACTTGCTCGAAAAGGCCGTAGACCTTGTCGCCATACTGCATCTTCACGAAAGGCGTCCTGATGATGCCGTCATTGTGCTCGCCGGTGATGGAACCGTTGTATTGGTGCACGAGCTCGTAGACCTTCACAGAGAGGTCGCGGATGATGACGTGGGCCTTTGGGTCGGCCAGGTTCATCAGGGGAATGATATGGAAATTGCCGTCGCCCACGTGGCCGGCGATGGTGTAGGTGAGGTCCTTCTTGTACGGCTCGAACAAGGCGTAGAGCTTGGGCAGGAATTCAGGCAGGAACTTCGGCAGGACCACGAAGTCGTCGATGAACGGCGCCGTGCGCACGCCATGGACATGCTTCCTGAGCATATTGAAGCTCTCGCGGCGGATGACCCAATACTTGTGCTCGTCCGCCTCGGTCTTGGTGACGCGGTTCTTGATATGGAATCCCTTGAGGGATGCCTGAGCGTCTGTGGCAAGCTTCAGGGCCTCCTCGTCGGTGTCCGCCGTGAATTCAGCCATAAGGACGAGCTTGGGCAGGCCGCCGGACTCCAGGACCGCCAGCATCTCCGGGATGAACGAGAGGCCGAGGGCGATGATGTTGCCGCCCATCTGCTTCATGAGCTGGGGCAGGAATTTAAGGGCCACCTTCAGGGTCTGGTCGTCATATGACTCGAAGCTTTCGGGCTTGTATTCGAGGATATGCGTGGCCGTGTCGCCGAGGCGCGTGAGGTCGGGCAGGAATGCGACCAGGAGATGCGAGTATTTCTTCGGCTTCACCAGGGCGAACTCGATCTCCGTTATGAGGCCGAGAGTTCCCTGCGCGCCCACGACCATCTTGGTCAGGTCGAAGGTGCGGGCTTCCTTGTCGTAGACGTTCCAGAGGTAATAGCCGCAGGAATTCTTGGACACCAGCGGCTTAGCGGCTGCCAGGACCTCCTCGTTATTCATGATGAGGTCAGACATCTTGCGGTAGAGCTCGCCCTCGAAATCCATCATGCGCTTCTTGCTCTCGAATTCTTCCGCGGAGAGCGCCTTGAACTCGTATTCGTTGCCGTCGGCGCAGACCATCTTGAGGCGGCGGACATAGCGGTCAGTCTTTCCGTAGGTCAGGGTCTTCTCGCCGCCGGAATTGTTGGCCGCAATGCCGCCCACCGTGCACAGCTCGCGCGAGGCCGGGTATGACGGCATGATCTGGCCGCCCTTCTCCATGGTGGCCTTGTCGAAGTCGCGGAAATAGACGCCGGGCTCGGTCACGGCATAGCCGGAGACGTCGACGCCTTTTATGGGCGGCTGCGGCTTCTCGACGACTTCCTTGACCTTTGTGAAGTACTTGATGAATGAGACCACGATAGACTCGGTAAGCGGGCCGCCGGACATGTCGGTACCTGCCGAGCGCGCCGTGAGGTTCATGCCCGGATGCTCGGTCGCGTACTGCACGAGCTTCTTCAGGTCGTCGACATTCTTCGGGTGCGTCACCGCCTGCGGCCGGACCTCGAAGAGGCTGGCGTCATGGGAAGCTGCAGTGAGCGCTTCGTCTGTCGTTTCGACATCGCCGGAAATGAGGCCGGCGAGCTCCTGGGTGTTTACCATATGCCTTAAGTATAGCGCATTAACCCTGCGATTGGCTTCTACTGGCTCTTCTTCCTGAAGTACGCCCTGCCGAAAGGATATTCTTCCAGGGCAGGATTGATATCCCGCTTATTGAAGAAGCGATACAGCGCTTCCCTGCAGCCCCTGAAATCATAATAATCGTCCACGACCACGAGGCCGCCCTCGGCGACGCTGTCGTACAGGGCGTCTAGCGCTTCCATGGTCGAGCTGTAGGTATCGCCGTCGAGGCGCAGGATAGCGATGGGGCCGATCTCTTTCTTATGCCTCGGCAAGCTGTCGCTGAACCAGCCCTTCACGATGTGCGGCGCGGCCCCGAGCTCGTCCGCGATCTCGCGGGCGATGGTTTCGGAAACGGCGATGTAGCCGGTCTTCTTGTTGAACTCGAGCTTCTTCGCCTGCACGATCTCCGCGTCCTTCTCTGTCATCTCTGGAAGGCCCTCGAAGGAATCGAAGAGCCATGTCTCTCGCCCTTTGGCGGAAAGAGCCATGTATGCGCCGAGGCCGCCCTTCCAGCATCCGGTTTCGACGATGGCGCCCTTCACGCCGGCCTTGTCGAGCTCGCGGATGTGGTCGTACATCTGGTAGACGCGCGAGATCGTCTGCATGGTGTACCCCCGGATGCGGCGGATAGTCGGGACCTGCAGGAGCGCTCGAGGCTTCAGCGCGAAAAATTGGGCGAGCTGTACGAGCCTCTTTGTTTTCATTGAACGTATATTATACCCCGGCTCTGCCTTTCTGCCGAAAAATAAAGAACCGGCCTCACAAGAGACCGGTTGAAAGCTGTCAGCGTCCATAGCAAGTCTCATTGACAATGTATCTATGTATATGTATAATATATGGCGTACTTTTGCACCCAAAAAACTCAACACGATATCCCTATGTTCGATCGTACGCTCGCATATTCCTGCATCATCATCGCCCTCCTCTGTTTGGCCGCCCTGTTCTGGTCCATCCACAGATTCTTTCCGGGTCCCGAGGCCCTGCCTCACAGGCTCCGAAGCGGATTCGTCGGAAACGCCCTGGTGCGCTTCAACCGCAACTGGAATGGGGGCATGGGAAAAATGGAGTTCGCCGGCACGCCGATATTCCTGGCCACGTGCCTGATCATCGCCTGGTTCGTCCACGGCTCATGGTCCTGGAACAGCTGAAGCTCCGAGCCCGCCGATACATTCTGTATCCGGCGGGCTTTTTATTATTTTATATTTTGCATCGAGATCGAAGCCTACGCCCTGCTCCTCGAACGCATGAGATACGAATACCCTGCGCTGCTCACGTTGCGGCCGATATCCCACACGAGCCAGCTTGCGGCGCCGAGAGCCAAGACCACTGTGCCCTCCACGACAAAAGACGTATTCAAAAAAGCGCCGAGGAGGTAGGAAGCTCCTTCGACGACCCCGGGCAAGCGCGACAGATTCTCGATGATGTGCGGAATAGACACCATGAAGACGGCCGTGACGCAACAGGTCATGAAGACGACCACCTTGAAGCTCTCAGAAGTAAGGGTGCGGCGGACAAAAAAGACCATCCAGATGCGGCGCATGACGGCACGGCTCATATCGCTGGGAGATTCGTACTGTTCGTATTCGTAGTTGTTCAGTGAAGCAGTCATGATCTTTTAGGGGATCTCGTAGGGACAGGGACCTGAGCAGGCGCGAACTCGAGGTTCATCTTGCGGAGCTCGCGCTTGGCGCGGTAGATGCGCTGGCGGACCACTTCGTTGGAGACGCCTTCCTGCTTGGCGATCTCCTTCTGGGCCATGCCCTCTATGAAGTAGAGCTTCACGGCTCGAGCCAGGAATGCCGGCAGCTTGGAGATGAGGCTCATGACGTAGTCCGAGGTCATGCGCTTCTCCATGGCATCCAAGCTCGCTTTGTCCGGGACGGCTTCAGAGAACTCCGGTTCAGCGTCGAATGATACAGCCTGGTGCCGGGCCCGCTTGGTATGGGCGGTATAGCACTGGTTGACCAGTATCTTATACCCCCAGGAGGAAAAGGATGCTCCCTCCTGTTTTTCGAACTTATGCGAAGCGATGTAAATGCGCACGAAGGTCTCCTGGACTGCGTCGGCGGCCGCGTCGCGATCACGCAAAATAGCTATGGCCTTGCGCATAAAGAGCCGCTCATACCGGCGCACGATCTCTTCAAAAAGGGCCGGGCGGCTCGCCGAACCCTCCAATAAGTCAGCATCTCCAAGGGCTTTGGGGTCCTCGGGGACGATGCCTTTTGCTCTGGGCTGGGACTTGTGCGTCTTCACACTTACTATAACCGCCAGAGAATCGAAAATGTTACGGGGATGGAAGGATGCCATGCATCCAGTATATACCTTCTCCGCATATCTGCTATGTATGCGCCCTCGACCTTGACACTTTACTGCTCTGAATTGGCTGATGATCCTGGCCTGAAAGAAATGGCAGCGGGCTGGCGTTCAATCTAATAGGGTCGAACCTTTACCAGCGCCTTACGTTATCAGCCATATGAGCACCAAGAACAAACATAGCGACATCTATCTTTCGGTCATCATTCCCGCCTACAACGAAGCGCAGCGCATCGGCCCCACCCTCCGCGCCGTCGCAGAGCATCTTGCGGCCAAGGACTATGCATCCGAGATCATCGTCGTCGATGACGGCTCGAAGGACAACACCCACGAGGTAGTCCTTGCAGAGATGAGGAACATCCCCAACCTGTTCTTCCTGGACGGCCAGCCGAATAAGGGCAAGGGCTTCGCCGTGAACCGCGGCATGCGCGCCGCCCGCGGCGAATACCGCGTCTTCATGGATGCGGACGGATCGGTGAGCATCCGCGAGATCGATCGCTTCCTCTTCCATGCCGCATACGGATACGACGTGGTCATCGCCTCGATCTCCCACCCGTCCCAGATCCGCCCGGTGGTGGAGCGCGCAGGAGCATTGCGCAGGGCTTTTGGCTCCATGTCGCACGCCCTGGTCCGCTTCTTCGCCACGCCCGGCATCTACGACACCCAGCGCGGCTTCAAGCTCTTCTCTGCCGCCGCCGCAGATACGATATTCACGAGACAGACCATCAACCGCTTCGGATTCGATATCGAGCTCCTGGTCATCGCCACCCATCACGGCCTGCGCGTGAAAGAAGTGGCCGTGGCCTGGAACAACGCCCCCGGCTCGACCGTGCGCGCCGTAGATTACTTCCGCACTTTCAAGGAGCTCTATCGCATCGTCACCAACCGCTCCGCCCACGCATACGACTAGCCCGCAGCCCGCGCATTTCGCTCCGCTAAGGCCCCTTACATATCATGCTTACCACACGAACCGACAATTCAGCGGCTCTGGACGGGCTTGTGCCGTTCGATGAAGCCACCAAGCGCAAGAAGGGCCACGGCTTCTTCTGGAAGGGACAGGAATACGTCCACCACAGCACCCTCAGCCACACGGAGACCGCTCTGTACAACTTCATGATGCACCAGAAGCTGGCACTGGCCATCCTGGGCGGGATCATCGTGCTCGGATCCGTCTTCGCCTGGCATGCCACCGTGGTAGCCATCGTAGCAAGCCTCACTCTGCTTTATTTCGCGGACTTGTTGTTCACGTTCTTCCTCATCGTCTCGGGCCTGTCGCGCAAAGGCGCCATCGAGATCAAGAAGGAAGAGATAGCGGCTGTTCCAGATTCCGCTTGGCCGGCCTACACCATCTTCTGCCCTCTCTATAAGGAATGGCAGGTGGCGCCGCAGTTCGTGAAGGCCATGACAGCCCTCGAGTATCCGGCTGAGAGGTTGCAGATACTGTTCCTCCTGGAAGAGAACGACAAAGAGACCATCGAGAATATCCGCAAACAGGAGATGCCGAAGAATTTCGAGATCGTGGTGGTGCCGCATTCCAAGCCCAAGACCAAGCCCAAGGCCATGAACTACGGGCTGAGCTTCGCCACAGGAGAATACATCGTCATCTATGATGCCGAGGACGTCCCGGATCCCTTGCAGCTGAAGAAAGCAGTCCTTGCTTTCGAGAAGGCATCGCCGAACACAGCCTGCATCCAGGGCAAGCTCAACTTCTATAACCCGCACCAGAACATCCTCACTCGCGCCTTCACAGCAGAGTATTCCCTCTGGTTCGACCTGGTCCTGTCAGGCCTCCAGTCCATCAACGCGCCCATCCCGCTCGGCGGCACCTCGAACCATTTCAAAGTGGGCGTTCTGAAGGAGCTCGAGGGCTGGGACGCATTAAATGTCACCGAAGACTGCGACCTCGGCTTGCGCCTGGCCAAGCGCGGCTACCGCACCAGGATCGTCGACTCGACGACATACGAAGAGGCCACCTCGCATATCGGCAACTGGTACAACCAGCGCAGCCGCTGGATCAAGGGCTACATCCAGACCTATTTCGTCCATATGCGCGCTCCGGGCAAGTTCATGGAAACAGGAACGGTGAAGGATTTCGTAGCCTTCCAGCTCGTGGTGGGAGCGAAGATCTTGTCCATGTTCGTGAATCCCTTCATGTGGGCCATCACCATCGCCTATTTCATGTTCCGCGCAAAGTATGGCCTCATGATCGAGTCCTTCTTCCCCAACCCGGTCCTCTATATCGGCGTGTTCAGCTTGGTCTTCGGCAACTTCCTCTACCTCTACAACTACATGATCGGCTGCGCCAAGCGCGGCTACGGCAGCGTGGTGAAGTACGTCTTCATCGTGCCGGTCTACTGGCTCTTCATGAGCGTGGCATCGTGGAAGGCTCTGTATGAGGTCTTCGTGAAGCCGCACTACTGGGCCAAGACCATCCACGGCCTCCACCTGTCCCCAGCTGCCCGCGCGAAGGATACCAAAGAAGCCGATTCGAAGCGGCCGCTCGAGGCATCTGCCGTGCCAGTCCCCATCAGCTAACCTATACCGCCATGAATACGATCATGAATACGATATCTTCATCCTTCAAAAAACTGGCCCCGAAAAGCCCGGAAGCGTGGGTGGGCTTGGCTGCATTCCTGGGCTGGGCCATCGCCACCCTCATCACCTT
>CAYSOS010000024.1:5413-8162 GCA_964432735.1 uncultured Candidatus Saccharibacteria bacterium | reverse complement strand
GCCCGTGCGCGCATCGATCGACGCGGCTTCCGTCCCTTTCGTCTCGCGCTTGGCGAGCGTGCCCTTGCCGACAAACAGTCGGGCTATCGCGATCCCGCCGTCGAGCGAGCCGCCCGACGTGCGCCGAACGTCGACGATGAGCGACGCGGCGCCGCCCTTCGTCAGCGTCGCCACTTGAGTCTTGACCGCGTCGGCCGTCTTCGATCCCACCGCCGCAATCCGCACGTACCCCACGCCGGCGCCGGCGATGCGTCCGGTCACCTCAGTCGCCGGCGGTACCTCGCGCGTCAGGTCGACGACGTGAGGGTCGTTCGCGTTGCCGCGGATGATCGTCAGGGACACTTTGGAGCCAGCCTGGCCGCGCATGGCCCGCATGCCCTCGAACACCGACATCTCGCGTGTCGGCGTCCCGTTGATCGCGCGAACGTAGTCGCCGGTTCGAAGCCCGGCTTTCGCGGCCGGCCAGCCGTCCCGGCCGGCAATACCACGCCCCCGTGGGATGTCCGTCGGGGAAAAGGCTTCGGCGGAGGGAATCCCAACGGCGCGAAAGATCCCGGACCGGCTTATACCGGCCCTGGCGGCGGCAGCGGACTGGCAGAATGGCATACCTTCGGCCCCACAGATGCAGGCGGCATGGCGATGGCTTCTATCCCTGACCTTCACGGCGCCCAGGATATCTGGTTCCGCGAGAACCTGAAGCCCGGCTACGTGCCTTTCTCCGAGCCTCCCATGAATCCGGTAGGGCAGAAGAACAGCGTAAGCGCCGAGGCATATTGCGCAAGCGACGTCTTGAACTATGACAACTATGACGCCATCTATGGGGCCCAGCTGAACACGACATACTACTGCATAGCTTTCAACTCCATCATCGGCGGCACGCCCACCACGACTCCGGCCAATACCCCTCCGACCATCGCGCTTACCGGCTCCAGCACGATGACCATTACCGTCGGCGATGCCTTCGTCGATCTCGGCGCTACAGCTACAGACACTGAGGACGGCGATCTTACGTCCCACGTCATCACGACAGGCTCGGTGAATACGAGCTCTGCTGGCACGTATGTCCTCACATATACCGTCACTGATTCGGGCGGCTTGAGCACATCCACGACCCGCACAGTCATCGTCCAGACAAGTGGAGATGGAGGCCCAAGCACCAATACCCCGCCAGTGATCACCATTCTTGGCGATAATCCGCTCACCATAAATATCAATACGGACTTTGTTGATCCTGGCGCTACATCATCGGACGCAGAAGACGGCGACCTTACCGCTAACATCATCGCTTCGAGCACTGTCTCTACGACCACGGTCGGCACTTACACCGTTACCTACACAGTTACGGACTCGGCTGGAGCCACCACGACTGCTACGCGCACTGTGAATGTAGTGGATAACACCGATACTGGCTGCGTCACGGATTGCGGCGGCGGAGGTGGTGGCGGAAGCGGCACGAATGGCGGTCCGAATCTCGGAACCGGCGGTGGCGGAGGCGGCAGCCCATTCTTCGCCAGCTCCTTCGGATCCGGAGCGACCATCAATGGTCCGCTCACCTGCCCGCTCTTGAACTCATATCTCCGTTACGGCGACAATAATGACCCGACGGAAGTATTGAAGCTCCAAGCTTTCCTCCAGCGAAATCAGGGCCTTGATGTAGACGTCACGGGCACCTTCGATCTCAAGACTCTCGCCGGCGTGAATGCATTCCAGACCAAGTACCTCGGAGAGGTCATGGGCCCGTGGGATGCGACCCGCTCGTCCGGATACGTCTATATCACGACAAAAAAGAAGGTCAACGAGATCGCCTGCGCCACGGCATTCATCATCAACCCCGCTGAACAGGCCATCATAGACGCATATAAGGCAGCTCAGAATGGCACCGGCCCCCTTGGCCCCCAGAACACCTCTACGACGAGCCCTGACATCGGCTTCAATGCCACGTCCTCGAACGTAGCCTCGGGAGACTTCTTCAATAACCCGAACACAGCAGGCGTCGCGAATGCCTCCATCCTCGCTCGCTTCTGGGCATTCTTGAAGAGCCTCTTCGGATTCGGAAGCTAAGCTCTCCAAATAAAAAGCCGCCTGATCATGCTCAAGCGGCAAAGCTTTAGAATCTCACCCTCGCACACCCCCTGTCCATCAGATCGCCAAAACGCTCGCGAGGCCCGCTTTTAGCCTCGATCTTGGCCCGGCGCTGGATGGGATTTGAGGCATAGAACTCGCATTTGGATCGCTTGACCCGCATCTTCTGATCGAGATACAGCTCGGTCGGAAGCCATCCGTCCTGCCAGTTTTTGAGATATCTCCTGTTTTCCGGCAGTGAACAGAAGGTGTGGTGCACCAATTCTCCCTGCGGGCCTTCCACCCAGACGCCGCGGCCATGCCGGCATTCACTGGGGTCATTCAGGTCGACTTTGATTTCCCGATTCTTGGACGTATATGCAGCTGAATTCATAGAGCAAACAATGTGTTTTGTCGGTTGTTGGGATATTTAGCTGTGTAAAGAACTAAAAACGAGCCCTGGGTTCTCCAAGGCTCGTTTCTGGGATCCATTCGATATCGTGGTTAGATAGATGCATCGCAAAAGCCAGCCTTGGAAGCGGGTCCGCAGACCCAAAGCTTGAACGTGGCGCGCATGATGTTCGATGCGAATGGCATATGTGGGAAAAAGCATTCCCTAACGGGGATGTACTGACAACTTTACAAAAAAGACCAAAACCCAATAAATTCCCAAACTATTTTTTATTAA
>CAYSOS010000024.1:0-5403 GCA_964432735.1 uncultured Candidatus Saccharibacteria bacterium | reverse complement strand
AGGCTTTGCAAGCGGTGCAATTTCTACAAGATCAATTCCCATCTCTTCAGCTTTTGCTAAAGCTTCTCGTATTGGCATAATGCCAATCATTTCTCCCTTATCGTTTAGTACTCTTACTTCGGAAGCCCGGATTTGATAATTTTTCCGGTAAAAAACGTTTTGTGTAAATTTATTGTTTTGTCTCAATTTCGTGTTTTAAATTAGAAATAAACTCCTTAATTTCCAGACTCTATTGTATTAAAAGGATTTTTCAGTAGTATTCTGACCAGACATTCAACCCACAAAAAGAAAGGACTGTTACATGCCAACATACACGACTGTACGAGCCATGAATCTGAGCACGGGCCAGCCATTCACCTTCGAAGTACCCCAAGAAAAGCTGGACCTCTTCGAACGCCAGAAACAAGCGGCGAAAGATAGGACTTCTATGTTCCTATCCAGCGAGGAGCAGGCCATCTCTTATTTTGAGTTCAGCCTGTTCCCTGCATTCAACGACGTCATAAAAATCTTCTTTGAAGACGGCTTTACCATTGGATTGCTCACCCAGATTCTTCGCGAATTTGGGGTGGCAGATGAGACGGTCATTCAGAAATTACTGGAGAATTCAGACTACATTTCCAAGATACGTCCATGGTTCAGCGGAATCACCAATGACGGGGCGCGAGCTGCCAGAACGTTAGGGATCGTGCACGAAGCAACACGGCGGCGCCTGTAAGTGGAAAAGCAATAATCCGCCAACCCTATCCCGATCTACTGTGATCGGGATTTTTTGTTGTGACCCTACGGGGAATCGAACCCCGATTTAAGGCTTGAGAAGCCTCCGTCCTAACCGTTAGACGATAGGGCCATACGAACGGCCATTGGCGGTCCAATTGGCGATAAAACACACTATACGTTGATTCCTAGGCTTTTTCAAGCCATTCCCGCTCCTGGCGCACCAAAAGCTCTCCTGCGCGCTCCGGAGCGGCCAGGAGGGCCTTGGACACGCGCTCCATGCGCATGGACTGGGAGCCTTTGACGAGAATGACGTCGCCTGGAGCTACGGCGGGAGCGATGGCCTCGGCAGCCTCTGCAGAGGAATCGAAGGAGCGGACCGTTGCAGGCGGCATGCCGGCCTTCACCGCTTCCTCTGCCGTCATCTTGGAGCGCGGCCCCACGGTATAGAGCTTGTCGGCCGAAGCGGCTGCTTCCCTGCCGATCTTCCGATGCTCTTCTCCCGCATATTTACCGAGCTCCATCATGTCGGCCAGAACAGCGATCTTGGAACCCGTGCACTGAACGCTCTTCAAAGAAGACAAGGCCGCAGAAGCCGCATCCGGAGAGGAGTTGTATGTGTCGTCTATGACGACGGATCCGTGCAGGCCCGGCACGATCTTCATGCGGCCTCGGGGAGCGTCGAAGGCGGAGAGAGATCCAGCTATAGACGCAGCCGATATGCCGCGTGCCGTGCCCACAGCCGCCGCCGCAAGCAACGGATACACATATGTCTGCCCGAGGATGCCCTTCACAGTGACCGGAGCAGACGAGTCCCCGATCTTGAGCACGAACGAGATGCCAGAAGGAGCTCCATTTTCATACAAGATGGAAAAATCGCCTGCTTTGACGCTCGCAGTTTCATTCAGGCCGAATGAAACCACGGAAACGCCGCGGGATTTCACTTTCTCTGCGGCGGACATCATCTTGCCGTCTTCAGCGAAGACCACGGCAGTGCCGCCATCCCGCACAGCTTCTACCAGAGACATCTTCTCTTCGAAAACCTGCTCCGGGGAATCGAAGAACTCCACGTGGACCGGAGTACGGCTCACGCGAGTGACAACAGCGATATGCGGCCGGAGCCACTTCGCGACCCGCTTGATATCTGCGGGATGATCCGCGCCAACCTCGAGCACCAGGCAGTCCGGATACGAGCCCTTCTTCAGCCTGAAGATAAGGTTCAATCCTGCGGTGACATTATCGAACCAGCCGCCGAGCGAGCGCCAGGCATTGGGCACGCCGATGATGGTCAAGGGCAGGCCGATCTCGCTGTTCATGCTCTTGTCGCTTTTGCGCACATAGCAGAGATGCTGGTCGTCGCAGACGTTCTTACCGCGCAGGACTTCGTAGATGGAGTCCTTATTGGAAGTCTTGCCGAAACTGCAAGTCAAAGCAACGATAAAGGGCTTGTAACGGCGAAGGATGAGCCGGGATTCCAGGGTGAGGATCCAGACCAGGATGTGCTTGATGAATTGCATGGGGAGCGCGAAGCGCGGGCGATCGGGCAGAGGCGATTTATCGGTCCGGGGTGACGCTGTAGTAGTTTAGAAGAAAAGTCGTGAGGTCGTCAAACGGCTTGGTGAGGGTCTCGGATGCGTACTGGGCGCCCTTAGGCTCCACCTGATAGAGGAAGATCAGGAACTTGGGGTTATACGCCGGGAAGAAGCCGAAGAATGAGTGCAGGTAGCGGTCGTGATAATAGCCGCCATTCACGGGATCGGCGATCTCGGCCGTGCCAGTCTTGGCGGCGATGGAGTAGTGCTCTTTCTTGACCGCCCCGTTGGCGAGCTTGGTGTCCACCACGGTCACGAGCATGCGGCGCACATCTTCGACTGTTTCGGGCTTGAGGAGCGGCCCGACTTTCTCTGGAGCGACTTTCTCTGTGCTCCCGTCCGTATAGTCTATCTCCTTCACCACATGGGGCGTCACGAGGTATCCGCCATTTGCGAGAATGGAGAGCGAGCGCGCCATGGCAAGCGGAGAGACGGCGAAGCCCTGGCCATACGAGGCCACAGCAATGTCGATGTCCTGCGGCGAGCGCAATTTCTTCACCAGAGGGCTTCCTTCGTTCGGAAGGTCTATGCCGCTCTTGTCCCCGAAGCCGAACTTGAAGAAATAGTCAGAATAGTCCTTGGCGCCGGTCTTGAGAGCGATGGTAGCCGCGCCGATGTTGAGGGACTGCGAGAGGATCTCCTGCATGGGTATGACGCCGCGGGCCTTTCCGTCGTAGTTGCAGATCTTCTTGGTGTTCAGTGTCATGCAGCCGGTGTCGTTGTAGGTGGAACTGGGCTTCTCGGATCCGGTATCGAGGGCGATGGACATGGTGAGAGGCTTCATGATGGATCCCAGCTCGTATACATGCTCCACCAAGGGGTTGGAGAGCACGGAGACGTTCTTCACGCCTCCCGTGTTGTTCGGGTCGAACGAAGGCAGAGAGGCCATAGCGGCGATCTCTCCCGTGTTCGGGTCCAAGATGACGCCTCCGATCTCATTCGGGTGCCAGATGGCGCTCGTCTCCTGGAGCATCTTCTCCAGATACTTCTGGACCGTCGGCTCTATGGTCGTCACGATGTCTCCCTCTTTCCCTCCTGCAGCAGCGCCATCGCCTGTGCCGGAGAGCCCGGAGAAGAGCGAGGCGAAGACGTTCGCAGACGCTCCCACTGGAGGGCGCGAAAGGATCTCGTTGTATGAGCGCTCCAACCCGTACTTGCCGGACACGCTCGAAGAAGCGGCGTTCTGGCCGATGATGCCGAGCTCGTGGGAGGCAAGCATGCCGCCGGGATACGAGCGCCAAGTTTCCCTGGAGATAGAGATGCCGGGCAGGCTCAGGCCTGCGATGGACTTAGCGGTAGCGTCTTCCACACGGTGGGCGAGCTCTTCATACGGGTCGTTGGGCTTAGCCGCCTTGGCGATGAAGGAATCCCTATCCAGGGAAATGTAGCGCGACAAGGCTTCGTACGTGGCGGCGCTGTCCTTCACGAGCTTGGGATTCATGTATAGCAGATATCCGCTGCCGATAGTGGCGGCTGCGCTCCCGGCGCCGTCCTTTCCTCCGAAGCTCGAGAAGAAGATGGTGCCGCGGTCGAAGAGATTGGCAGCAGGCTTGCCGTATTGAGCCATGGCCTTGGCTTCGTATATGTCTCCGCGGACGACGGAGGTCGAATAGAGCGAAGAGCCCAGGACGCAGGCCAGGGCGATGATGGCCCCGAGCATGAGACGCGTACGGAAGCGCTGTTTAGAGTTCATGGCCGCGTGCCACGATGACGGCAGTAGAGGCAGTGCGCGGGATATATGCAGAAATTGATCCTTGAGCGAGGCCGTATTGCGAAAGCGCATCTGGGCTTACAGCGTCCCCGAGCTCGAGATACCTGGCGTTCAGGTCTGAAACGGAAGCAGACAGAGCCGTAGCCTGCTTCTGGATGCGCTGCAAAGCCACTGTGTGCGAGACGACGCTATAGACATTCACCGTATATATGACGGCAGCCAAAATGCAGGCTCCGACGAGGCCGAGCGAAATGAGGGCCCGGTATTGGTGTGCATATGTATATGTCTGCGCGATTGCTTTGGTCATGTTCCTATGTGTTTCCTATGTATGGTCTTATAAACTGGCTTTTTCTATGACTCGTAACTTGGCGCTCCTAGAGCGGGGATTCTCTGCGATCTCCTGCGCCGAAGCCGTGACCGGCTTCTTGGTGAGGATGCGGCCCGCTTCCTTCTTGGCCACAGCCTGGAAAAACTGCTTGACGATCCTGTCTTCGAGGGAATGGAATGAGATGACTGCCATCCGGCCTCCCGGCGAGAGCCTCTCGAATCCCGCGGCCAGGCCTTCTTTGAGAGCTCCAAGCTCGTCGTTCACGGCGATGCGCAGGGCCTGGAAGGTCTTCGTCGCGGGGTGGATCTTTGACGGCTTGCCGAACTTCGGCACGGCCATCTTGACGATCTCCGCGAGCTCATCGTGGTCTCGATGGATTTCTTCTCGCGGTACGAGACGATGGCTTTGGCGATGCGCCGGGCGTACCGCTCTTCTCCGTAGGCGAAGACGACGTTGGCGATGTCCTCTTCCTTCCAGCCGTTCACGATGTCCTTGGCAGTGAATGGCGCTTTGTCCGGAGCCTCCATGGTCATGTGCAAGGGCTCGTCGCTCTGGAAGGAGAATCCCCTGCCAGATGCATCGAGCTCGTCCGATGAGATGCCGAGATCCAAGAGGATGTAGTCGACGGACTGGATGCCGCGCTTCGCGAGAGCTGTGCCCAGCGTGCGGAAATCCGCATGCTCGAGCGTGACGCTCTTCGCGGCGCCGGCGAGCTTCTTCTCCGCGCGCGTGATGGCATCCGGATCCTTGTCGAATCCGATGATGGAAATATCTCCCTCGAACTCCTTGGCGATGGCGAGCGCGTGGCCTGCCCCGCCAAGGGTTCCATCGAGATACGTCCGGGTCTTCCCCGGCGCGTACTCGACTATTTCATGTAAAAGAACGGGTATGTGGATGCTCTCGGTGCTCATACGGACTAGATCATGCCCGCCTGCGACAGCTTCTCCGCCAAAGCGTCTGCTTTCTTCTCGACTTCGGTGGAATATGACTTCCACGTCGCCTCGTCCCAGATCTCCACGCGGTCGCGGACTCCGATGAGGACGACTGTCTCGTCGAGC
>CAYSOS010000023.1:0-8819 GCA_964432735.1 uncultured Candidatus Saccharibacteria bacterium | reverse complement strand
GTGGGTCTCGGGGTCGTCTATATGGTTCTGCTTGCTCACGATGTCGTTGCCCAGGGTTTGGATGAGGAGGTTCTTGGCCTTGATATTGAGCTGGGCCTTCTTTATCTGCGCATCCAAGACCGCGATATCGCGGGAGAGAGACGCGCTCTGGCCCTGGGCTTGGGTGAGCTGGGCCTGGGCGGCCGCGGCATCAGCTTCGACTTGGGTGAGCTCTGCCTGGAGCTGGGCGCGCTGCTGGGGAGTGAGGTCCTGCTGGGCATAGCCAGAAAGAGGCATCGCCAGCATGAGCATGAGGAGAGAGGCAAAAAATGTCCCTAGAGACGTTCGAGAAAGCATGAATCCCATTATAACAAAAGAAGCGCCTATTCCTAGGCGCTTCTTCGCATGCTTTCTTTCGTATGTTATTTCTTGTCTTTCTTCTCGTCCTTCTTGAGCTCTGCGGCCTTGGCATCCGCTGCGCCGGCTTCGCCTTCCTTAACCTCCTTGCCCTTGGCTTCGACTTCGATAGCGGACATGTCGATGGCGGCCGGCGCCTCGACGACCTCTTCCTTGGCCTCGGCGACAGAGGCGATGACCTCGTCAGGCTTCACCTTGATCTCCACGCCTGCCGGGAGCTTGATCTGGCTCGCATGGATGGTGTCGTTGTACTCGACGAGGGTCGAGATGTCGACGGTGATGTCGTGCGGGAGGTCCTTCGGAGCGGCCTCGACTTCCATCTCGCGCATGACTTTGATGAGGATAGCGCCCTTGTCCTTCACGGCTGGAGAAACTCCTGCGAATACGAGCGGAACCTTCACAGAGACCTTCTTGCCCTTCTCGATGACGTAGAAATCAGCATGGCGGGGCTCGCCGGAGACCGGATGGACGTCGATCTCATGTATGAGAGCCTCGTGCTCTTCGGAGCCGTCCTTGAGGATGATGACGGAGGATTCGCCGGCCTTCTTCCAGACCTTCTTGAATTCGGCCATGGGAATGGACACGGACGTGGAAGCCTGCTTGGGGCCGTAATATACGGCCGGCATGAGGCTTGCCTTGGAGGCCTTTGCGGAGCCGGCCTTGCCAGCGCGCTTTTCGACGGTTAATGACAACATGTGTCCCAGTATACACGGTTCCGTAGCCTTGTAAAGCCTTTCTGCCTCTATTCCGCTAATTGCACTGACCGGGGATCACGCTCGAGATATTGTCATTGGTATTCGTATTTCCCAGGGAATCCATGCAGAAATACTGGCTCGTGTTAGCCACCATCCTGCCGCGGATAGCGAAGCCGTTGCCGTTCGAGGCTATAGAATAGTAGAGGGCGCTTCCCTGGGTGTTAGCGTCATTCGCAAGAGCCGCGAGGTTCCCATATCCGGGGCCGCTCGCATTCACGCACTGGCTGAAATTCGCGTTCGGGATGGCGCCGGCGACATTGCAGTTGGCGACCGTGTTGAAGACGTCACCGAAGATATATCCGCCATATCCGACGAAGAGAGACAGCCTGGTCTGCTGGACGACGGTGACGATGCGCGCGTCGCGAGCCTTGTTCCGGGCCGAGACGAGAGAAGCGAGGACGATGGAGGCCAAGATGGCGATGATGGAGATGACGACGAGGAGCTCTATGAGAGTGAATCCGCGAGAATGGCGCATGAGCTAGAGGAAATACAGGACGACGACGATGGTGATAATGATATTCAAAGCGATGGCGCCGATGAGGATGGCGTTCGCGACCGCCGGAGATTTGATGCCGTGAGCCATGAGCCAGCGGACCATGCCGGATTGATTGGAGCTCGACGAGCCTGCAGAGGCTGCGGACCGGGCGATGGCCGCTCTCGAGAAATTGTCTTCGTCGAATTGGACTCCGGATGACATGATTAGAGGTTATTGGCGATGCGGAGCTTCTCTTCCACGACCTTCTGCATGGCGAGCTTGGCCGGCCGCAGGAACTTGTACGGCGCGACTTCGTCCGGATTCTCGGAAAGGGACTTCATCAGGCCGGCCCGGTATGCGATGCGGAGCTCCGTATTCACATGCACGATGCCCACGCCGTTCTTGACGCATTTCTGGATATCGTCGGCAGTGTTGCCGGAGGCTCCGTGAAGGACAAGCGGAATGCCCACGGCCTCCGAGATCTCCTTCACTCGCTTGGCGTTCAATGCCGGGTCCCCGCCCTTCACCACGCCGTGGATGTTGCCGACGGCGGGAGCCAAGAGATCTATGCCCGTCGCCTGCATGAATGAGAGGGCGTCTTCGGGCTTGGTCATGGCCGCCTCTCCGACGACGGCGCCGTCAGGGATCTTGTCGAGGATCTTCGAGGACTGGCCGATGAATCCGAGCTCGGCCTCGAGAAGCACAGGCGCGCCATTCAGCGACATATGCGAATGGGCATATTCGACGCACTTCTTGGTCGTAGCCAGATTCTCTTCGACAGAGAGGGCCGCCCCGTCGAAGATGACGGCATCATAGCCGGCATCTACGGCTTCCTTCACGCGGTCGAATGAATAGGTGTGGTCCGCATTCAGGAAAATAGGCTGGTTGCGCTCCTTCCTGATGGCCTGGATGATGGCGGCAGTGGCGTGCACGCCTGTATAGTCGCGTTCACCCTCCGAAACGCCGATGATGACCGGCACATCCAGGGCCTTGGCGGCATCGGCCACGGCCCAGATGCCGTCCAGGGTCGATACGTTGAAATGCCCGATGGCGACCCTCTTCTCCCGCGCGGCGGCGATGTGTTCTTTGAGCGTCATATGTGAATAAAGTATAGCACGGCAAGATGCTATACTATTCCACATAATGCTGAGAAAATCCCTCGACTTCGTCGCCATCGGCGACCTCACCACGGACGCCTTCATCCGCCTCAAGGATGCCCAGGTCCACTGCAAGATCAACCAGGAAGACTGCGAGCTCTGCGTGCGCTTCGGCGACAAAGTCCCCTTCGAGTACGTGAAGGTAGTGAAGGCCGTGGGCAATGCCGCCAACGCCGCCGTCTCGGCGAGCCGCCTCACCCTGCGCTCGGCCCTCATCGCCAATATCGGCAACGACCAGAACGGCAAGGAGTGCCTGACAGAGCTCCAGAAGAACCACGTGGTCACTTCATATATAAAGACGCACAAGAACAAGCCCACGAACTACCACTTCGTCCTCTGGTACGGCCCGGACCGCACCATTCTCGTGAACCATACGGACTATGACTATGTCCTCCCCAAATTCGACGAGCCAAAGTGGATTTATCTCACCTCCCTCGGCCACAACACTTTTCCCTACCACATGGCCATCGCGGATTATCTCGATGCTCACCCCAAAGTAAAGCTGGCCTTCCAGCCCGGCACCTTCCAGATGCAATTGGGCTTCGAGGAGATGAAGCGCGTATACGACCACACGGATGTCTTCGTGGTTAATATAGAGGAAGCGCAGAGGATGCTGAAGACCCAGTCCCGCGATGCCAAGGACCTCATGAAGCAGCTCGCGGCCAAGGGACCCAAGCTCATCATCATCACGGACAATACCAACGGCGCATACATGTTCGACGGCGACCACAGCTATCACGTCCCCATGTACCCCGATCCTCGCCCCGCCTTCGATCGCACCGGCTGCGGAGACGCCTTCGCATCCACCTTCGTCTCGGCCCTGGCCATGGGCAAGGCTCCCCTCGAAGCATTCATGTGGGCGCCCATCAACCCCATGTCCGTCGCCCAGTTCGTAGGGGCGCAGGAAGGCCTCCTTACCCTGGAACAGCTCGAGTGGTGGCTCAATCGCGCTCCGGCCGAATTCAAGCCCAAGGAGATCTAATACGCACATGAAAAAGCAGACTTCACGCCGCGGATTCACTCTCATCGAACTTATGGTAGCGATCTCCATTATTTCGATGCTGTCGTCCGTAGTGCTAGCCAGTCTCAACGGAGCGCGCGCCAAGAGCAAGAATGGCCGCATCCAGGAAGAAGTGGTTTCTCTCCGCAACCAGATAGAGACGAGCTGGAATGGCACAACTTACAACGATCTCAGCAGCGACCTTCCCGGCGTGTCAGGAACGAGCGTGGCTATATTCGATGTCGGATTCGGAGTTTCCACTCAATCGCTCGGCCTGGCGAATGACATCGTACGCATAAATGGCGCCTCGTATGGAGACCGCAGGCTTAGCCTAAGCGGATGCGTGAGTTATTGCGTCACGAATGCCTATGCCGGCGACGCCTGCGCTGGGATCACCGATAACAGCATAACCGTATTCACGAATAATCCTTCCGTCTCTGGCACCTGCCCCACGACCTATTCCAAGGCAAGCAAATATGCCATATATGCATCCTATCTGCCGAACGTCGGCGCATCAGGCTATTTCTGCATAGACTCTTCCGGCAATACGTCACAGACCACAACGGGCGGTATCCCCTCGGTACCCGGTCCCGGACCGACCTGTAATTAGATCTGCTATAATTTATCACCATGAAGACGCTCCGAAGCCAACATGGATTCACTCTGATAGAGCTCATGGTGGTGATCTCCATCATCTCCATGCTCGGGTCCGTGGTCCTCGTGAGCTTGAATGGCGCCCGCCAAAAAGGCATGAACAGCCGCATCCAGCAAGAGACCGTCTCTCTGCGCAACCAGATAGAGACGAGCTGGAATGGAAGCGCTTACAACGACCTGACAAGCGACAGGAATGCGGGCACCATCGGCGTTGCCCTCGTCACGTCCGGCTTCGGCGTGAGCGCAGACACCCTGAGGATCGTGAGCGACATCACAGGGATAACTAATACAGGATATGGCGATGCGGTGAACATCGTGAACGGCTGCAAGACATACTGCATAGACCTCGCGTATAACGGCACGTGCACCGGCATGACCAACAACGGACTGACCATATTCACGAACAACCCCACAAGCTTCCTCACCTGCCCCGGCACGTATCTCAAGGCGACGAAATACGCCATATACGCTTCATACCTGCCAAATATCGGCTACTCAGGATATTTCTGCATAGACTCGACTGGGAATACCTCAGAGAAGAGGTCGGGCGCGATCCCCATCGATCCGGGGCCTGGGCCTACTTGTAACTAGCGAGCGTCTGCGCCTTGAATTCCGCGAATGTCCCGTCCAAGATGGCTTGGCGGGCATTTTTTGCGAGGGTCACAAGAAAATGAAGGTTGTGAATGGATGTGAGCGTGGCGGCAAGCATCTCCTTGGCACGGAAAAGATGGGAGAGGTATGCGCAGGTGTAGTTCGTGCAGGTGTAGCAAGAGCACTTCGGATCTATCGGTGCGAGCTTGGAGACGAACTCCGCATTCAAAAGATTCACACGTCCTGTCGAGGTGTATGCCGCGCCATTCCTGCCGAGCCTGGTGGGAGCTACGCAATCGAAAGTGTCTGCGCCGTTCTCGATGCCGATAAGGAGATCCTCCGGCTCCCCGATGCCCAGAAGATGGCGCGGCTTCCCTTCCGGAAGCTCGTCTGAAACCCAGCTGAGCGATGTGGCGATGTCCTTCTTATCGAATGTGCCGCCGATGCCGTAGCCATCGAAGGCCATGGCTCCCAGGGCCTTCGCGCTCTCGCGACGCAGATCCTCATGAAGCCCGCCCTGCACGATGCCGAAGAGGGCCTGACCCGAGCCTGAGCCCGAGCCAAGCTCCTTGTGCCGCGCCAGGCAGCGCTCTGCCCAGGCATGCGTGCGCTCCATGGCCTGCTTCTGCCGCTCGTACGGCGCTTCGGGGATGATGCATTCGTCGAGCGTGAATATGATGTCTGCCCCGATGGCGTTCTGTATGTCTATAGATCCCTCCGGCGTGAATCTGTGCGCCGAGCCGTCTATGACCGACTTGAAGGTGATGCCTTCGTCGTCTACGGCCGCGAGCTTTGCTTCGCCTGGCGCGTCTTCCGCTTCCGTGCCCTCGTCGGCCCGAGGTTCTGCCTCTTTTTTGAACTTCGACTTCCTGTCTTTGAGGCCGCCTTGGAATGAGAAAGCTTGGAAACCGCCGGAGTCAGTGAAGGTCGGGCCGGACCAATTCATGAACTTGCCCAAGCCGCCGGCTTTCTTCAGGATCTCTGTGCCCGGCTGGAGATAGAGGTGGTATGTGTTCGCCAAAACCGCCTGCGCGCCCACGAGGTCGCGCACGGATTCCGGCAACAGAGCCTTCACCGTGGCTTTAGTGCCGACAGGGATGAAAGCCGGCGTCTCGATGGCCCCGTGCGGCGTCTCTATCTTCCCCGCCCGGCCGCGGCCGTTCGGGAGCTTCCCTTGTATGGAAAATTTCATGCTGGCTATACTAGCACATCCTGATATAATTCAGCCCATGCACCACAATCACGCCGAGCATGCCGACGGAGACGCCCTCTCACGGCACGTCATCCACCGCACCGCTCCCGACCATGAGAAAGGCATCGAGGCCCACCTCGCCCGCATCCATAAGGAATTCTGCCAGGGCTTCGAATTCCTCAAGAAGTACCCGAAGTCCGTCACCATCTTCGGCTCGTCTATGACCGCTCCCGAAAGCGCGCGCTATAAGATGGCTTCCGGTGTAGCCCATAAGATCGTGAAGGACACCGGCTACGCCGTCATCTCTGGCGGCGGCTCTGGCGTCATGGAAGCGGTCTCCAAGGGCGCCAAGGAAGCCGGCGGGGACGCTGTCGGCCTGCGCATCAACATCTTGCGCGAGCGCGGCTCGAACGAGTACCTCACGGACAGCATGAACTTCACGTATTTCTTCGCCAGGAAGGCCATGCTCGCCTTCGCCGCGGAGACATACATCTTCATGCCGGGCGGATACGGCACCTTCGACGAGCTCTTCGGCGTGCTGACCCTCATCCAGACCGCCAAGATCCCCCGCGTGCCCATCATCCTCTTCGATTCTTCGTTCTGGGATCCCTTGAAGGGATTCATCGAGGAGAAGATGCTCGCAGACGACAGGACCATCGACCTGCAGGATATGAACCTCTTCGAGATCACGGACAGCCCGGAGCGGGTCATCGAGATCATCAAGAAGGCGCCGACGTCGGAATGGTGGCGCTCTATAAACTAGCGGCCAGAGGCTGTTTGAGACCAGCCAAAACAAAAGCCCGCATCGCTGCGGGCTTTTGCATGAGGGGCGCTTCGGGCTTATGCAGCCTTCGGGCGTGCCTCGGAGACGACCAGCTTGCGGCCATCGAGATCAGCTCCGTTGAGCTTAGCGATAGCAGCGTCTGCATCGGCGTCTGACTCCATTTCCACGAAGCCAAAGCCGCGAGAGCGACCGGTCATCTTGTCGGTGAGAACATCGGCCTTGGCGACCGGTCCGACCTGCGAGAAGAAGCTCTTCAAGCTGTCAGAGGTCGTAGCCCAAGCGATGGAACCAACGAAAATCCTTTTCGACATTGTTTTCTTTCACCGCACACCACGCTTCCTTGCGTACACGCGTTAGCGGCATTCTCCCGTTCACTATGCTAACGCGTACGGACGAGAAACATACACGTAGGACCAGTGTAGCATGGATTGCATGAAATTGCAAGCCCCTTGCGGCAAAGGACCGCCTACCAGATCTTCAGCAGCTTATGCACGATCTTGATGCGCTTATTCACCACCTTGAGGAAGCCGTGGACTGCGCTGTTCGAAAAGAGGTAGGCCTGTTCAGAGCCGAAGGTCCAGAATACGGCCGAATTCGACTCGTTGTTGAATATGGTCTTGATATCCATAGGGTGGACGGCTGTGCCATATATGCGGACATCGTCGAGCTTTCCATTGAACCAGCGGTTGAGGTTCGGCGTCGAGTTGGTCCCGTACGTGGCAAGGAAGACGTCGTTGGCCGCAGTGTTAGAGATGGCCCCGGAATAGGCTGTGGGAGCCCCCGACTGCACGCCATTCACATAGCCGCGGACATTCGAGCCGTCAGCGGTGAGCACGATATGCGTCCACTTGCCGATGGGGATGCTCGCCTCAGGGATGAATACCGAACTGGTGACCCCTGACACTTTGACTCCGAGCTCAAGAGTGTCGTGGTTCGTGTCAGCTGGATCGCCGATGAATGAGGCATGATAGCTGTCTTCTTTGCGGAGCGGCTCCCCGAAGGTGCCGGTGCCGCTCGGGAACGCGGTGGGGTTGATCCAGAAGCCGAAGGTGATGACTGAAGGAGCCAGGCTGGTGCTATGGCCCGCAGTGACATAATCATCGACTCCATCGAAGCTCAATGCGCCATTCACCTGCCCGGCGATCTGGCTTCCAGACGGCATAGAGCCTCCTGTGGTGCCGCTGTTCGCATAAGGAGTTGCGTCCTTCATCTGCGGAGCCGAGCCGGCAGGATTCTCATTCATGTTGTACACGAGCCTCTCATTCTGGGAATTCCATACGCCTGACTTGTTGCCTTGATAGGTCCCAGACGTGTTGCCGTAATACATGAGGACCGTCTTGCCTGTGGTCGAGGATATGTCCATAGGCTTCACCCACAGGGTGAAAGCTCCGGTAGTCGATGAATACGATTCGAAATAGAACTTGAGAGGCGCGCCTGCTGACGTGCATGACGAGCCGCTCGTTATGATCACGTCCGTCGGCGTGCTAGATGCGTAATCATACTTCTGGATGCGGCCGCCGGACGAAGTCGCGGCGAGGCTCGAGATGGTCGAGGTCGCGACCAGCGGGAAGCCCTGGGTCGTAGTAGTGGCGACGCCCCCGGAATTCCCGCCGGCGGTCATGGTCATGGTCCTGCAGTACGCATAATTAGTGTCGTACCAGCCCGGCGCCTTGAACGAAGCCCACAGCATGCTTCCTTGGCTGATGGTCGTATCGGTGGTGAAGTGGGCGGTATACGCCGAAAGGGTTCCGTGAGTTATATATTCTTCGGAGCCGCCGAATGTAGCTCCCGTGCCATCGCCTATCAGGCCATTGA
>CAYSOS010000022.1:746-9034 GCA_964432735.1 uncultured Candidatus Saccharibacteria bacterium | reverse complement strand
AAGTCATAGCCGATCTCCGGGCGCACTTGGGACTGCGAGACGCCTTCGATCTGGTATTCCACCGGGTCTTCGAGGGAGAGCACGTTCTCGGATTCGCGGTCCATCTCGTTCAGAATGGAATAGAGGGTGGTGGACTTGCCGGAACCCGTCGGGCCGGTGATGAGGATCATGCCGTACGGGCGGTCGATGGCCTTGCGGAGCATCTCGAGGTTGCGGGGCGAGAGGCCGATCTGGTCGATCTTGCGGACGCCCTTGGCCTGGTCGAGGATACGCATCACCACCTTCTCGCCATAGTAGGCCGGGAATGTGGAGACGCGGAAGTCCACGCGGCGGCCGTCTATGCGCGCGCTGAAGCGGCCGTCTTGCGGCTTGCGGCGCTCGTCGAGGCGCATGTTCGAGAGCACTTTGATGCGGGCCACCACGGCGGATGGCACCGGGGGCGGCAGGACGAGCGACGTGTTGGGGACGCCGTCCACGCGGAAGCGCACGCGGACCTTGTCGCGCATGTGCTCGATGTGCACGTCTGACGCTTCGCCCTCGGTGGCATAGCGGACGATGGTGGCCACGATCTTGATGACCGGAGCGTCTTCGATGATGACGGTCTCTTCTTCGTCTTCGCCTTTCTTGCCTTTCTTGGCCGCGCCTGTGGCGCTTTCGTCGCTGCTCTCCTTCTTCACCGTATCAGTCTCGACGGAAAGCTCGGTCTCGAGCTCGGAGAGGGCGCGAGAGACTTCTCCCGTGAGGCCCTTGTACATGCCGAGGACGCGGGTGAAGTCATCAAGAGTGATGAGGAAGATCTTATAGGGGATGTTCTTCTTGGCCGCCAGGAAGTTGAGGGCATCCCGGGCCTCCATGTTATCCGGATCGACGATGCCCACCTCGAGAGTCCCCTCTTTGAGGCCGATGGGCACGAAATGATAGTGCTCGGCGGATTCCTGCGGGATATATTCGAGGGCCTCGAATGGCACGCCGCCTTCGTCGATGCCGCGCACCGGGATATTCAGGAATTCTCCGCGCGCCTCGGTGATCTGGTTGGGCTTCACGCCCCGAGCGACCAGCGCCTCTTCAAGGCTGGTGCCGCCAGAAGTCGCCTTGCGGACTTCGCGCAAGTCGTCTTTGGTGATGACGTTCTTCTGGAGGAGTATGTCGAGTACGCTCATGCGTATAGTATATCACGCTGCTCCGGAGGGATTATTTCTTGACGGAATCTGCAGGGTTGGAGACGCCAGGGATGGGAGCGAACGGATTCGGGCGGCCCACTGGCTGATCCGGGATCTCGACGGTGTAGTCCCTCAAGCTCAAATATTCGGCGCTCTGGAAGAGGCCGCTATTGATCTGGATGCTCTGGATCTGGTTCAAGAGATTCACTTCGGCGAGGCCGACATCCCCGCTCATCTGGGCTGTGAGGCCCGTCGTGGGCGCGGAAGAGCCTGAGACATAGAAATAGCCGATAGCCGCCAAGACTACGACGACGATGGCTACTATCATTCCTGTGTGCGATGTGGCGTTTTTCATGGTGATTATTGGCGCAGCCAGTAGGTCTGCAGCTGCACTTGGAACGTGTACATGCCTTCGTCCTGGGCTACGACCGTAAGGTGGTTTATGTCCATGATGCGCAGGTTCGCTTCAAGGTCCTGGAGGAAGCTCGTGAACTGGTCGTAGCTCGCCTTGGCGGTGAAGTTCACGGTCACCGTGTCGAGGACGGGAGCTGCGAAGGAAGCAGCGGATGCCGGCAGCGGTCCGCCGTTCGCGGCGACCGGCCTCGGAGCCACCGAGCCCGTAGGCCTGGCCGCGCTAGAAGCGGCATTGGCCTTCACGTCAGGGATCGAGAATCCGTGCCTCACCGCCACGTTATTGAGGTCGATGATGAGGCGGATGTTGTCCACCGTGCTGGGGACCATCTTATCCAGGCGGTCGCGGTCTTCTGCAGAGATGGCGTTGTACTGCTTCAGGACCTGATCGCGAGTGGTCATGAGGCGGGAAGCGTTCGAAAGGGCCGACGAATACTGGTCGTTGATGGCCTTCACTGCTTTTGCGTCCGCGACCATGCCGCTCGTGATGGTGAAATAGATGCCGCCGGCGATGACGAGGAGTATGAATGCTGTGAGGTTTTTGCTCATGTGATTATCGTGAAGTCGATGACGCGCTCGCTGTATCGGCCGGGCTCGCAGCGCCCGCAGGGGCTGCAGCGTCTACCGCAGACTGATATGCCAGGGCCGATGCATCCACTGATGCCGTCAGATTGAAGGAGATGGTGCCATTCTGATTGAAGGTCGGGTTGGCTACGATGGGATTCCTGACAGTCGTAGTGAGATGATAATCTCCCATCTTGTTCAGGACCTTGGCCTGGAATGCGACCGTGCTCAAGTCTTTTCCGTATCCGGACAGCGAGATCTGGTATCCGCTCGACTGATCGGACGGCGAGACGAAATCGAGCGTGGTGAAGCGGACATTCTCAGCCGTGAACCCGGAAAGGATGCTCAGGAGCTTCGAAGCAGCGGTATGACTCCTGATGAGCTGCTGGGCAAGGCCGATCTTGGTGCTCTCGGCCTTGAGCTGCCTGATGAGCTCTATGTTGAACTGCTGCTCGCGGACAGTGAGATCGTGCTTGTACTGCTCTTGCGCGGAGACCAGGTACTGCTTCCAGAGGTACGCTCCCCCGATCGAAAGTATGGACAGGACGAAGATGACCGTAGAGAGGGTCATGAAGAGGCTGCTGCCGCTCCTGTTCGAGTGGCGCGCAGCCGGAGCGGGACCGCCAGGAGCAGTGGGGATGGGTCTCCGCGGGATGAATGAGGTTTGGAATTTGGTTTCCATAGAGAACTTGCCCTGAAATTATAGCAGATACTCGCCCGCGCGCGCATGTGAACAACCCCACACGTCTCCCTTCAAGACATAAGCGCCTATCTTGAAGTTGCTTACGGGATTCGTTATAGTTTCCCTGTAGATTATTAGTGTCCCAGCCACATATGAACCTTACGATCTAAACCCCGCCCATGGGTGTTCTTACTCGTAAGGTTCGGCACTCCGTGGACGGGATTTAGATACAACAAAATGAGAACCTTACGCTCCCTGTTCATTTGGGGAGGAATCATCCTGATACTCCAAGTTGCATTTGCGTGGCTGATGTATCAGGTAGAATACGCCAACATTATTTCAGTCAGGAAATACCAACTCGCGGAAGATCAAACTCACAACAAGACAACGATAGCCCTTGAACGCTGTATGGCCAAGGCGGTTCTGAACCATTCAGATAATTGGGACAGGATATGCAAAGCATACGGCTTGGAAGAAGGGTGTGGCCTACCGAAGAATGGCTACGCTCTCCTGAACGACGGACTGGATAAGGATAATGCGCTGTGCAGGGCCAATCATCAGTACATTGCACCAACAGTGGTTGGCCCGAGGGCGTACCAAGATGAGAGCGGGAATCCGATTTAGTTTTCCCGACGTTTTAGCTATTGCGTTTGTCAAAAGTGCTGTATAATAAATGCTAAGTGGCCTGGACTCCGTTGTATTGCTTGGAGCAAGTCACCCATTCAGCTCTTCGGGAGCGGAAGCGTTATAAGCCTAATATTCGATACTACATCTATGGAGATAACTATCACTATTTCGATCAAACCGCCTTCTGTTCTCGGTGAAACCACTAAGTCCTGACGATCGAAAGTCTTGAGGAGGTGCATCCTGTCAAGAGAGCAGAAGCTCAGCTGAGCTCAGACGAACCGTCTGACAGGGTGGTAAGTGATAACACTCGTCTAAATAATTTGAGTGGAGAAGGATTTGGTCGTTCGATAGGCCAGATACCCTCTAAGCTTATTGGGAAGCGACATAAGTCTGCGCGAACAAAAAACCCGGAAAGACCCGGGTTTTCTGCTTGCTTGGACTTATTTCGACGGTAATTAGTCGTCGGCTAGCTCCTATATTATATCAAGACAGATTTGGTGTTACAATACTGCTGTGAATAAGTCCCAATCGCTCTCTACACTGCAGGCCGCAATACGCTTCCAAACAAAGCCTCAAAGCGTGCCTTGTCGCTGTGTCGGTTGTTGTAATGGAAAACGAAAGCATCCAAGTAAGTCTGCAACTTCTTCTTCGAAACGCTCTTAAACGTCCCTGCGATACTTCGTTTCAGGTGAGCGAAGAACGTCTCGACTGTGTTTACGTGGATGTCATCTCGAACGTACTCTTTCTTGCTGTGATTCACTGAATGAACGTCATATCCCTTTGTGATGTTCTTGTACATATTCGTGGCATCTGTCATAAGGCTCGTAGCTTTCTTTTCGATATTCCTGTCTATGAAGTCCTTTAGGGGACGCGTGCCGCCGCTTATGACGACTTCCGCTTTGATACGTCCACCACGTTCCGCTCCCACGATCACCACAGATTTCTTGAACATCACGTCCGATGCGTTCTCGTTGTATTTACCGCCATATCCCTTTCCACCGAAGTAACCGGTGTCTATTTCCACATCTCCACGCAACTTCGTCTTATCCTGTCCAAGAGCCTTACGAATCTGCGTGAGTATCCTGTAAGCGCACTTATATGTTACTTCAAGCTCGCGTTGTAGCTGTTTGGCTGAAATGCCGCTTTTAGCGTTAGAAAATACCAGAATGGCATGAAACCACAGCATGAGGGGTGTAACGCTCTTCTCGAAGATTGTGCCGACTGTAGGGGCTATCTGGAACCTGCACTTGGAACACTGGTACTGCCTGCGGCCTACAAGCTCCCCTGTAGGGTCTGTATGGAACAGTGGGGCGTACATACCGCCACAGGAACACTCTTTGGTATGCAGAGTGTCAAAGATATAACTCAAACATGCGGCTTCGTTGGGAAACTGCTTATTGAGTGAACGGATGCCGTAATTAGTTTTCATGTACCAAGTATACTCCCAATGATTATGTTGTCAAGGGACAGACGTCAACAACCCGGACAGCCTCCGGACCGCTGAGGGCTACTCGAGCTCCGAAAGCCGGCGCAGGACCGCTCCGATGGCGACCGCGAACTCGGGACCGGCCGTGGCGAACTCTTCGGCGAGGAATGCCGGCGTCTCCAGCTTGCCGAAGGGATCGGCGTAGGTGACATCCGCCTGGAAGCTGATCTTGGCGAGGTCCGTGAAGCCCTTGAGGAGGACGCCGCCGCCAGTCAGGATGACCTTGGAGATGTTCTTCTGGTATTTCTTCTGATAGTTGAGAAGGGTGGCATTGGCTTCGTAGAAGATGTAGTCGAGGTTCACGGTGATGATCTCGGTGAGCTCCTTATATTCGGGCCCGCCCTTCAAGCCCTTGGTGCGCTTCATGTTCTCAGCGTCTGCGACTGAGATAGAGAGCGCCTTCGAGAGCGCGAGCGTGATGTCCTGGCTTCCCTTGTTGATGATGTGCGACGCGCGCAGCACCCCCCGCTCTATTATATAGAGCTTGGTCGAGCGGGCGCCCATGTCGAGGATCATGGCAGTGCCCACGCCCTGGTCGAGGACGGCGCGGATGGAGCTGAAGATCTCGATCTCATAGAAGCTCGGCTGGAGGCCGCTCGAGGTCATGATGGACTGGAATTCATTCAGATACTCGTTATGGATAGCGACCACAAGGACATCGCGGCCGGCCTTCTCTGCCTTGGCCTGCTCCTCGTCGCTTTCATACGATTCTTCCTTGGGGATCACGGAGAAGTCCAGGAAGACCTCGTTCAGAGGCACCGGGATATACTTGCGGGCTTCGAGAGCGACGAGATCCGCCAGCTGCTTGTCCGGGACAGGCGGAACGGAGACGAAGGTGATGAGGCTCGAGGAGAGGGGCAGCGCGGCGCCGCACTGAGTCGTCGTGGTCTTGGATTCGCGCAGGAGGTCCTTCATGGCTTCCACGATCTTTTCCGGCGGCAAGGAGACCGCCCGGCCCACTTCCATGCCGGCATAGGGGCCGAGGGCGAGCTCTCCGTATGTCTCAAGGACCGCCCGGCCGCGCTTTTTCTTGATCTGGATGACCTTGATGGACGACGATCCTACGTCGATGCCGAGGACGCTGGTCTCTTTTTTGAACAGAGAGGAGAAGAATGAGGCCATGATGCCCAGTATAGCAGATATCGGCTAGGAAATTGTATACTGGAGCCGCATGCGCCCCTTCCGCGCTTTTTTTAATGCCGCATGGCACGCCGTAGCCGGCTCTATCATGGACGCCCTCTTCCCCATTCCCGCCGCGGAACGGGAAGTTTTGGCTATGGGCCCCGAAAAAGCCTGGCGCGATCTGCCGCGTGCGCCCAGATGTTCCATCCCGGATGCCTGTTCGGCCTTCGCGTATAAGGATGAGCGCGTATCCCGCCTCGTCTGGGCCATCAAATACAAGAAATCCCGCGAAGGAGCAGCGTTGGCGGGACATGCGCTCTATAAGGCGGCACGGCTTTTTTCTTTGGCGGCGCCGCACATGCAGGTCCTCGTAGTGCCCATGCCTATCACGAAAGTCCGCAGGCGCCAGAGAGGCTTCAACCAGTGCGAGCTCATCATGGAAGAGATGCGGAAGCTGGATCTGGACAAGAGGCTCTCATACAGCACAGAGCTTCTCGTACGGACACGCCATACTTCGCGGCAGACTGTGAAAGACCGTGCCGAACGCATCGAGAGCGTGAAAGGCTTGTTCGCCGCGGATGAAAAGCTCGCCGCCGAGCTGCGGCCGCATGCTGCGCAGCTCTTCATCGTCATCATAGACGACGTCATCACCACGGGAAGCACCATGAAGGATGCCATAGAAACTCTCCGGCTCGCTGGGTTTGAAAATGCATACGGACTTTCGGCGGCGCATTGATCCTCTCCGGATTCTTCATTCACAAGGCTCAGTATGCGTGTTCCGATCCAGCCCTAGAAATAAAGATCATTCAAGGACGAGCAGACCGGATCAGACCATTTCATGTCAATGAATTCTATGGAGAGGAGTGCCCCTTCAGCTCAGCCTGACCTTTACGAAGCGCCTCTTTCCGACCTTGAGAACAAGGTTCTCCTTCGGCTCGAACTTCGGGTCTTCTATCTTCTCGTCCTTATCTGTCTTCACGGCGCCGTCGCGAGCGAGCCTGGTCCACTCTGACTTGGACTCCACCACTCCGGCCTTCACGAGAGCATCAGCGAGCGATCCCCCTTTCTTGAGAGATACCTCCAAAACGCCTTCCGGGACGCCGCCCTTCGCAAAAGTAGCGACGAAATCCTTTTCGGCTGCTTTGGCGGCCGCTTCTCCATGGAATCGCGCGACTATGTCGTACGCGACGCGAGCCTTGGCTTCGCGCGGGCCGAGCGCCATGAGGTCTTCCTTGCCTGCAAGAGGCAGGCGGGTGAGGTGCACATATAAGGTCTCGATCATGGGATCCGGCAAGGCCATGATGGATCCGAAGAGCTTGTCAGCAGTCTGGTCGATGAAGACGCCGGTGCCATTCGACTTGGACATGAGCTGGCCCGTCGCCGGGTTGGCTATGAGGTTCAAAGCGATGACGAGCTTCTCCTTGTCCTTCATGCGCTTCATGAGCGTGCGGCCGGCGAGCGCATTGAAGATCTGATCCGTGCCGCAGAGCTCCGCATCGACGTCCATAGCCACGGAATCATATCCCTGCATGAGGGGATACATGAATTCGTGGAGATGGATGGGAGCGCCTGCCTTCAGGCGCTTCTCGAAGAGGTCGCGCTCGATGAATTGCTGGACAGTGAAGTTGGAGGCGAGATGGACCACATCCGAAAGAGAGAGCTTCGAAAGCCATTCGGAGTTGTACCTCAGGATGGCCGGATTCTCTTTGTCTGCGAAATCGATGAGGGGCTTGATCTGGCGGAGCCAATCGGCGGCATTGGCCTTCACTTCCTCGGCTGTAAGGGCTTTGCGGGTAGACGCCTTGTCCGGATCCCCTATCATGGCTGTGAAGTCGCCGAACAGCACGATCACTTCGTGTCCGAGCTGGCGCAATTCCTCGAGGAACATGATATTGCGCGCATGTCCCAGATGGAGAGCGGTGAATGTGGCATCCACTCCCCAATAGATCCGCAGCCTCTTGCCTGCGACGAGCGCGCCGATCACCCCTTCCCTAGAAGGAAAGGCTTCTACGACCGTGCCGCGGGCAAAGACTTCTTCAATTCGCTTTCGGTCCGTTACTGTTTTCATTGGCAGAGCTGGAATGAGCCTTCGGGCCGCTATAGACCTTCGGCCATAGCTTCACGATGAAGATGAGGTACACGAGCTCGAGGATGCCGGCCGTGTTCAGGATAAGGAGGGCGATGAACCAGCCTTTTTCACTGCGCTTGGCGGCATGCCAGAGGGCGTAGCCCTTGT
>CAYSOS010000022.1:0-736 GCA_964432735.1 uncultured Candidatus Saccharibacteria bacterium | reverse complement strand
TGAATGAGTGGACTGTTGGCGATGGAGCCTGAAAGCCCGAGCGCAAGACCACCCAGGAAGAGAAGGCCGACGACGGCTCCAATAACTCCCAACATGCCGAAGCTCGGTCCCCACATTCCATAATTGCCGAATGGATGCATCATCATATGAATAGACGGTTATTGGTGCTAGGAGACCAGTATACCCTAAAGAGCTGATTCTATAAATGCCGCTCTCCCCTCCTGTATTCATTGACGGTCTCGTGCGCCAGGCGCGTCGGTTCGGGCAGGCGGTGCTTTATCACGCACTTTTTGACGATATCCAACGCTTCTTCGAGGATCATGAGGTGCCCGGGCGATATATAGACCGGCTTCACTCCCCGCTTCGTGCGCAGAGCGGCGCCGAGGGCTTCACCAGTCGCCTTGTCCCGGAGATATGAAATGGATCCGGGCTCGTTCCCTGGCTCTCCGCAGACGCCGGTCAGGATGCTCTTTGCGCAGCCGATGGTAGGCACTCCGAGGACGAGCCCGAGATGCGTTGCGATGCCGAGCCTCCTGGGATGGGCGATGCCGACGCCGTCCACCACGATGACATCCGGCTTGGTCGCGAGCTTCTCCCAGGCCTGCATGAGAAGCGGGATCTCCCTGAATGAAAGGAGCCCGGGAATATACGGGAATGGAAGCCTGTCTTTTACGACGGCATGGTCCGCGAGATGGAGGCCGGGATAGTCGAGCGTGACGAAGCCCGCGAAGCCATC
>CAYSOS010000021.1:0-9562 GCA_964432735.1 uncultured Candidatus Saccharibacteria bacterium | reverse complement strand
TCCGCCTAAGAGTTCATATCGACGGCGGAGTTCGGCACCTCGATGTCGGCTCACCACATCCTGGGGGTGGAGAAGCTCCCAAAGGTTTGGCTGTTCGCCAATTAAAGTGGTACGCGAGCTGGGTTCAGACCGTTGAGCAATCAATGGGCTGCCCGCGACAGAGAACAACATGTGTGAAGTCACATTGACTGTTTGACAGTCTGAATCACTTCGAGAATTTAAATCTTTTCGTTTGAATTAAAAAATAGTTAGGAAGTAGATCAATCAACCACGGCGGTCCTCCATGGCAACATGGGGTGATCAAGTCGATTAATATCGGTGGATCCTCGCAAGAGGGAATACCGAGGGAAGCCGTCAATTTATTTTGATTGCGCCCGTAGAGACTAAACATCGACATTCCGCGCACGCGGAACAAGCTATAGTCCATTGCACCGAGCAATCGGTGGTAACAAGCGTGAGACAGGTTGGTCTCCTATCTACTGCAGGCGTTGATACTTGAGGGGAATTGGCTCTAGTACGAGAGGACCGAGTTGAACGAACCTCTGGTCTACCAGCTGTCGTGCCAACGGCACCGCTGGGTAGCTATGTTCGGAGCGGATAAGCGCTGAAAGCATATAAGCGCGAAGCCGGCCCCAAGATAAGGTATCGTTGAGACCCGTAAGAGATGATTACGTTGATAGGCATTAGGTGTACGCACCGTAAGGTGTTGAGCCGTGATGTACTAATCCGTCGATCCTGTTAGGAACTCTGGAAATCGCTGTGTTACTACGGCACGTGCATTGCAATGACTTGTTCATGATATGAGAGTTTGAATCCTGCGTTCTGGTGGTTCGGCGCTGTGGCACCACCCGTTCTCATTCCGAACACGGAAGTGAAACGCAGTAGCGGCGATGATAGTCTTAACGGCGAAAGTAGCTTGCCGCCAGAACAGAGGATTCAAGCGGACCGAGGTCCCCGGAGGGGACAAAGCCCCGTCTGGGGCTTTTTTCGTACCTGTGAGATAATGGATGCATGCAAAAACTACCCGGATTCATGGCCTTGTTCTCGCCGGCTTGGAACCTCTTCAAGCCCCGCTGGAAGATCCTAGCTCTCATAGCCATCATTCCGTCTCTTGTCATGTATCTGGGGCGTCTCGGCCTGAGTTCTGGGAGCATCAGCTTCGCGGTCCTCGGAGGGATCCTCTCTGTTGCGGGGCTTGTCTTGAGCGTCGCTCTCCAGCCGGGCATGATGGACGCTGTACGGGTGCTCTCTGCGAACCCGCAGGCGCCGCTTACCGTGAAGGGCCAGTACAAGACCGGCTTCGCTTTTTTCTGGCCGCTCGTCTACCTGAGCATCCTCCAGGGCTTCATATTCATGGGCTCTGCCATCTTCTTCATCCTGCCGGCCATCGCCATCGCGGGATACATCAGCGTCTGCGTCTATTCCTGCGTCCTCGATGGCAAGCGCGGCTTCGATGCGTTCCTCGATAGCTTCTCGCTTATCCGGGGAAGGTGGTGGTCGGTCGTAGGCCGACTCGTGTCCCTTTCGCTCACATTCGCTGTATCGAGCCTGATATCTGTCGGAGCGGTATTCATCGTGGGAGGCGTGCTCGGCTTTTCTACGAACTCTGTGGCCGGGACGAATCTCGCTGACATCATGAGCCTCATCGTGAATGCTGCTCTCATGCCCATCGCTGTGGCGTACCTCTACAACCTCTATCTGAGCTTGAAAGCGGCGCGCGATGCCTCTGTCTCGGCTGCCAGCTTCAAGAAGTGGCTCACGGCCGCGCTCTGGATCGGCGTCGTCGTCTCGGTCCTTATCCTTCTCGTCTTTATCTCCTTGGCTCTTGCGCCTGGCTCGTTAGCGCGCCCCTAATATCATGGCATCCTGGTCCAGACGCCGGAGGTTCACATATGCGGGGGTTTTCATCCTCGCGGTCGCAGGCCTTATCGGCGTGCCGGCATTCCTCCTTTTCTACAAAGCCCCGTCTTGTTCCGACGGCAAGAAGAATGGCGACGAAGGCGGGGTGGATTGCGGAGGGTCCTGCTCCAAGCTCTGCCCGAGCGCCTTCCTATCTCCGGCAGTCTCGTGGGTGCGCTTCGAGGAAGTGGCGCCGCATATCTATAACGTGGCCGCGTACATCGTGAACCCGAACTTCAAGGTCCGGGCGGCTAATACGCCGTACGTCATGACCATCTATGACGCGTCTGGAGCGCCAATAGCCGCTGTGCCGGGCAGCGTCACTATCCCGGCAGGCAGGAATACGCTCGCATTCAAGGCTGCCATCTCCATGGGCAGTCAGACGCCCGCCCGCGCATCTCTCAAGTTCACGGGCATACCGGACTGGGCATATGAGACCACGCCGGCCCTGACGCTCTCTGTTGCGGACCAGAAATACACCGAGAGCACCTCTTCTTCGGCCCTCACGGTAACCTTGGCAAATCGCGGCATCCAGAGCCTCTCGGATATAACCGTGTACGCCGTCCTGGAAGATAAGGATCAGAATGCTATCGGCTTCTCCAAGACCATCCTGGATTCCATTCCAGCGCAGGGTACGGCGGTCGCGCCATTCACCTGGCCCTTCGGCCGCGGCGGCAGAGTGGTTTCCATTGACGTCCTGCCTGTGGCAGAATAAAGGCCTTCGGCCTTTGTTCTAGCTCTGCTCGGACGCTGCAAAAGCAAGCTTTTGCGCGCTCCTCGCGTGCTAGAATGGGGGACATGCAAAAGCCCTCAATCGACTGGTGGATCTTCGGAGCCACTCTACCGCTTCTCCTGGCCGGCCTCTCGACCATGTACTCCTTTACGGGAGACAATTCTTTTGCGACCCACCAATTCATCTGGATCCTCGTCTCCATCGCGGCATTCTTCGCCATAAGCTCCCTCGATACGCGCTTCCTCCGGACGACATGGGTGGCTGTGGCCTTGTTCGCGGGATCGGTAGGGCTTCTCGGATCCCTTTTCGCCATCGGAAAGATCTCGCACGGCGCCGCCAGCTGGCTCAATTTCGGCGCCTTCTCATTCCAGCCGTCGGATTTCGCCAAGATCGCGCTCATCATCATCCTGGCGAAATACTTCTCGCGGCGCCACATCGAGATAGCCAATGTGAAGCATATCCTCGTCTCGGGCGCCTATGCCTTCATCTTCTTCATACTGGTCCTGGTGCATCCGGACTTCGGCTCGGCTCTCATCATATTGCTCGTCTGGCTCGGCATGATCATGGTCTCGGGCATCTCCAAGAAGCATCTCTTCATCATGGTGGGCGTGGGCGCGCTCTGCTTCGGCTTGCTGTGGTTCTTCGGCCTCAAGGAATACCAGAAGGACCGCATCCGCTCCTTCGTGGACCCGCTGGCCAATATCCATACCACCGGCTACAACGCCTACCAGTCCACGGTGGCCGTGGGCTCCGGCGGCGTGCTGGGGAAGGGCTTGGGATACGGCTCGCAGTCCCGCCTGAAGTTCCTGCCGGAATACCAGACCGACTTCATCTTCGCCGCCTTCGCCGAGGAATGGGGATTCGTGGGCGTCATCATTCTCCTCGTGCTCTACGGGACCATCGTCTGGCGCATCATCTTGAATGCCATGCGCGGCGCCACCAACTTCGAGATCCTCTTCGGGGCGGGCGTGGCCATCTTCTTCATCGTGCATGTGGTCATCAACATGGGCATGAACATGCACCTCCTGCCGGTCACTGGCACGCCTCTGCCGTTCATGAGCTACGGCGGCACGCACCTTATGAGCGAGTTCATCCTGCTCGGCATCCTCATGGCCCAGCGCAGATATGCCCGGCCGGCGCACAAAGACGCTATCACGAACGAGTTCGTGGGGCCGAGGTAGCGGTATATGCTTCTGCCGTTTTTCGCACCATCTCATCAAGCGAGAACTTCTTCGTGACCTTTTCCTTCAGTGCAAGGCCGTATTTCTTCCGGTCGTCAGGGTGTTCTGTCATGAAGAGGAGGGCGTGAGAAAGCTCTCGCGGCTCCTTGGGCTGGACCAGAATGCCGGACTCCATGTCCATCACGACTTCCGGGATGCCGCCTACCGCGGTCGCCACAACCGGCAGGGAAGCGGCGCCGGCCTCGAGAAGCACATACGCCAGGCCTTCGGAAAGGGAGCCTAGGAGGAAGATATCGAAGGCGCGGACGAATTGTGACGCGCCATCCACATGCCCGAGGAAGAAGACGTGATCGCCAAGGCCGAGGCTCGAGGCCAATTTCTCTAGGCGCTCCCGCTCTTCTCCGTTGCCGAGAATAGTGTAAATGACTTTCTTGCCGGGGTGAGTGCGTCTCAGTTCGGCGATGCATTCATGGACCGCTTGGATAGCATATTCATACCCTTTGATGGGATGCAGCTCCGCAACAGTGCCGATCCAGATGAGGTTCGATTCCGAGACGCTGTCGACTGCTTTTTTGAGCGATTCATGCGAGCGGGTGAGCTCGAGACGGGCATTCTTGCGGGCAAAGCCGGTCTCAGTGCTGACGCCGTTGTAAATGACGGAGATCTTGTCCTTGATGAATGGCCACGAAATGACCTGGCGGCGCGCTGCTTCTGAGACAGCGATAACCTTGTGCGCCAAGATCATCATGATCCAGTAGAGGAACATGATGAAGATCCTGTTATGGAGCGGCCTATTCTCATTGAAGGCCCAGCCGTGGGCCGTGAATATGATATTCTTCACGCCGGCAACCCTGCCCGCGAATGCGCCGATGCCGCCGATCTTTGAGCTGTTCACGTGGAGGACATCAGGCCTTTTGGCGCGCACTATCCGGATAAGCTGGAATGCGGCCTTCACGTCGTCCACGAAACTGATATCGCGGCCAATAGGGAGCGCTCCTCCGCAGGAAATGCCTGCCTCGCGGAGCTTGGTGATGAGGGGGCCCTGCCCGCCAGCCATGACTTCGACGGAAAACTGCTCCTTTGGCAAGCATGTAGCCAGGTCATAGACGTACCGCTGGGCGCCGCCCCAGTTGGATTTGGTGATGAGAATAAGGACGGAAATGGGCTTCATAAATCAGGAAAAGCGTGATATATTCACAGGCGTTTATGCGCTCGAATCATACAATACCTGTAGTCAATAGGAAAGAACCGCTTATCCTCGCGGTCGGCGACCTCGCCCTCTTCATCCTGGCCCTTTTTGGGACCCTTATCCTGCGCTACGGGTCATGGCCGTCTACGGAGCTTGTCCAGGCCCACGAATTTCCGTTCGCCATCGTCTTCACATTCTCGCTTATAGTCTTTTTCATCGCCGGCCTCTATAGCCGGGCCATCCATGCCGCCCGCTCCTCCTTGCCGGGCACCATCTTGAGCGCCCAGGTCGCGAACGGCGTCTTTGCCGTCATCCTCTTCTATTTCATCCCGAACTTCGACGTCACGCCGAGGATCAATCTCTTCATCTATCTTGCCCTCTCGTCGCTCTTCATCATCCTCTGGCGCCTGCATACGTATTCGCTCATGTCGCTCCGCAGGAAGCGCCCGGCTCTCGTCATCGGCTCTTCGGCCGAGACGGACGAGCTCATCTTCGAGATGTCCCGCAATCCCCGCGTCGGCTTCTTCTGCAGGGAAAAGATAAGCCCTGAAGATCTTTCCACTAAGCTCATCCAGAGCATGGAAAGCGATAAAGGTTTCCAGTATGTCGTAGCCGATCTCGATGACGCCCGCGTGGAAGCCGTCCTTCCGGAGCTCTACCGCCGCTTTTTCGGCAAGGCCACTATCGTGGACCTTCATGAGATCTATGAGGAGGTTTTCGATCGCATTCCGCTCTCTCGTATGAACCACGCCTGGATCATGAGCGAGATCAGCCTGAATTCGCCGCGCATCTATGATGCCTTGAAGCGCGCCGTAGACGCAGTCCTTGCCGTCATCGTCGGAGTCGTCGCCTGTATTGCGTATCCATTCGTGGCCTTGTCCATCAAGCTGGAAGACGGCGGCCCGGTCTTCATCACCCAGGAGCGCGTGGGCAAGAATGGCAAGATCGTCCGCATCTATAAGTTCAGGAGCATGCAGCGCAATGAATCCAACAAGTGGGTTGCCGAAGGGGGCGCCGCCAACAAGGTGACCAAAGTGGGCTACTTCATCAGGAAAACCCGCATCGACGAATTGCCGCAGGCTCTTGCCATCCTGAAGGGGGACATGTCCCTTATCGGCCCGCGCGCCGACGTCATCGGCCTCGCAGAGCGCCTCCAGAAGGAGATCCCGTACTACGCTGTCCGCACCATCACTCCTCCGGGTTTGACCGGCTGGGCCCAGATCAACCAGGAAAAGCCGCCGCAGTCTGTCGAAGAGACGAGACTTCGCCTCTCGTATGACCTATACTATATAACCCACCGCTCGCTCGGCCTGGATCTTCAGATCGCTTTGCGCACCCTGAAGACCCTGCTCTCGAGGGTTGGCATGTAATATGAAGAAACACACCATCCTCATCACCGGCGCAGCCGGATATGTCGGCGCCATGCTTATCGACCTTTTTTCGCAGAGGGAAGACGTGGCCCGCATCATCGGCATAGATAAGGAGCCGGTACCGGACTTTATCAAGGATCAGCCCAAGCTTACCTATATCCAGACCAATACCGCCGACACTTCCTGGCGCGAGACGGCCGTTGCAGCCAAGCCCGATATCGTCATCCACACCGCCTGGCAGATCCGCGAGATGTACGGCAAGAAGAAGCTCCAGTGGCAGTGGAACGTGGAGGGGTCCGACAATGTCTTCGATTTCGCCTTCTCGACGCCGTCGGTAAAGAGGCTCATCCATTTCTCGACGGTCGCCTCATACGCGGCATATCCGACCAACTCTCTCGAGCATCGCTTCACCGAAGCCGAGCCCTTCCGAAAGAGCGATTATCTGTACGCTGAAGAGAAGCGTGTCGTCGAAGAACATCTTCAGATGAAATACAAGGCTGCTAAGCGCGCAGGCTCTCCTGTCCAGGTGGCCATCATCCGCCCGGCGGCCATCACCGGCCCGCGCGGCCGCTATATCCGCATCCGCTTCGGCCTTCAGGCCACGCTCTCCGGCCAACTCAAGGATTCAAAGGCTTTCATCCACCGCGTCATTTCCGCCATGGTCTCGTTCGTGCCGGTGACGCTGAAGTGGCTCCGCCAATTCATCCATGAAGACGATATTGCCGACGTCACGGCCCTCCTCGCATTCGAGCCCCTGAAGAGCGATTACGAAGCATTCAATGCCTGCCCGCCTGGCGAAGTCGTTCTCGGCAAGGATATGGCCGAAGCCGTAGGCAAGAAGACTATCAAGATCCCGCCCCAACTCATCCGCCCCGTGTTCTTCGTCATGTGGCATATTTCGCGCGGCAAAGTTCCTACGTCGAGAGGCGGTTGGAAATCATACTCGTATCCCATAGCCGTGGACGGCTCCAAGCTCACGAATATGTACGGATACCAGTACAAGTGGCAGTCCAAGGACGCCTTCGTGAAGAAAGAGGGAAGATACATGAAGGACGTGAAGATCTAACCCAACATGCCTTCCGCACGCACAGCCATCGTCACCGGAGGAGCCGGATTTATCGGGTCGCATCTCGTGCGCGCGCTCGTAAAGGAGGGATATACAGTGTATGTCATAGACAACCTCGTTGCTGGAAAGAAGGACTCCGTCGACCCGAAGGCAAAACTGCATATCACAGACATCCGGGAACCGAAAGCTCTCAAGAAGATATTTTCAGCAGCGGGAAAAGAGGCTCTTGTCTTCCATCTGGCCTGCCGTCCCCGCGTCCAGTACTCCATAGATTTTCCGCAGGAGACCAATGAGGTCAATATCACCGGCACCCTGAATGTCCTTGTGGCTGCCCGCGACGCCGGCTCCGCCCGCGTCATATATTCCGCCTCGAGCTCCGCATACGGAGAGCAGCCAACCCTCCCATTCGTAGAAACTATGCCGGCGAATCCGCAGAGCTCCTACGGACTCCAAAAATATGTCGGAGAGCTCTATGCTCGGATGTTCAGCGCCGTGTACGGCCTTGAGACGGTCACCCTGCGCTATTTCAATGTGTACGGCCCAGGCCAGGATCCTAACGGCTCATATGCCCAGGCCATCCCCAAATTCCTGGACCAGAAAAAGCGCGGCATGCCCATCACCATCACGGGGGACGGGGAACAGCGCCGCGATTGCACCCATGTTTCCGATGTTGTCCGCGCTAACCTTCTTGCAGCCGTGAGCGCAAAGGTGGGGAAGGGAGAAGTCATCAATATTGGCGGAGGTAAGGATTACAGCATGAATGAGATCGCCCGCATCATCGGTGGCACAGTGAAATACATTCCTGCCCGCCTTGAGCCGCGCGCGACTAGGGCGGACGTTTCTCTTGCAAAAAAGCTGCTTGGCTGGAAGCCGGAAGTATCTCTTAAAGATGGGATACGGGAGCTTATGGAATAAAAGAGTCAGGCATTTACAAATCCTCACTTGTCGTTATAATACGCCATTATGCTAAAACACCGCGCAAAAGCGTTCTATATCGTCGTTATCGCTGCGCTGGTGGGCTACTTCGTCTATTCGACCAACCATGCAGGGGCAAAGTTCCCGTTCCGCCTCGGCCTCGACCTCTCCGGCGGCACGCACCTCGTCTATAAGGCCGATGTCTCCCGCCTGGCCGCTGCTGACGTGAAGGATTCCATGACCGCTCTCCGCGACGACGTAGAGCGCCGCGTGAATATCTTCGGCGTTTCGGAGCCGCTCGTCCAGACCGAACAGGGCGGCAGCCTTTCTTCCCAGGAAGCCGCGTACAAGCTCATCGTCGAGCTTCCGGGCGTGACGGACGTGGATCAGGCCATCGCCACCATCGGCGCCACGCCCTCCCTCGAATTCCGTCTGGCCAAGGCAGCCGACCTCACCGCTTTCCAGAAGTCTGCGGCCGCTACCGCCACGACCACCGCTCTCGGCCGCAACCCCGAATACCTGGCTCTCTTCAAGCCCACGAGCCTCGACGGCGCCAAGGTGGGGAAGGCTAGCCTCCAGTTCGACCCCAACACCAACCAGCCGTCCGTGGGCCTGACCTTCACCGCCGAAGGCCGCACCCTCTTCGCCTCACTCACCAAGGATAACGTCGGAGACTACCTCGGCATCTTCCTCGATGGCGTGCTCATAGAGGCTCCGACCATCCGCGAGGAGATCCCGAACGGCCAGGCCCAGATCTCCGGCGGCTTCACCGTGGAGCAGGCCCAGACCCTGGTGCGCAACATCAACTTCGGATCCCTGCCCATCCCCATCAGCCTCATCTCCACGAATACCATCGGTCCCACCCTCGGCCAGGAAGCAGTGAATGGCGGCATCAAGGCAGGACTAGTGGCCTTCCTCATCATCGGCCTCTTCCTTATCCTCTGGTACCGCCTGCCCGGCTTCATCGCCACGCTCGCTCTCGCCGTCTATACCATCCTCATGCTGGCCCTTTTCAAGCTCATCCCTGTCACCCTCACGGCCGCTGGCATCGCCGGCTTCATCATCACCATCGGCATGGCCGTGGACGCCAACATCCTCATCTTCGAGCGCATGAAGGAGGAGCTCAATCGCGGCCGCGGAGTCTGGGACGCCATGCATGAAGGCTTCGCCCGCGCCTGGCCGTCCATCCGCGACTCCAATGTCTCGTCC
>CAYSOS010000020.1:5399-9802 GCA_964432735.1 uncultured Candidatus Saccharibacteria bacterium | reverse complement strand
AAACTTTCTTAACCTGCAAGAAATCCAGCTCGACGGGGGTCTCGCGGCCGAACATGGATACAAGGACCTTGATCTTGCCGCGCTGGGTGTCCACTTCCCCGACCTTGCCCTCGAAGTCCTTGAACGGGCCGTCCGCCACCTTCACCAGGTCTCCTACAGAGAGGTCGATAGCGTGCTCGGTGTCGCCCTTGTTCATGCGGGCGAAGAGGGATTCGATCTCGGCCTTCTCGAGAGGGACCGGAAAGACGCCGGAACCCACGAAGCCCGTCACGCGGGGGGTGTTGCGGACCACGTACCAGGAATCGTCCGTCACGACCATGTCCACGAGGACGTAGCCGGGATATATCTTCTCCTCTTCCTCGATGCGCTTGCCGCCCTTCACCTTGATCTTCTTCTCGGTGGGGACGATCACAGCGAAGATCTTGCCTTCCATTCCGAGGGACTCGATGCGCTGCTTCAGGTTGCGGGCCACGGCGTTCTCATAGCCTGCATAGGTATGGATGGCATACCAATTCCGCTCGCCGGTTGTGTGCTGTTTGGACATGATAATGAAGGAAGTTAAAGATTTATTTGAAGAGAAGCGTCAGGAGGCGGGAGAAGACGAAATCGCTCAGCGCCAGAAGCACAGAGAGGACGAGGGAGATGCCGATGACAGCGGCCGTAAAGCGGATGGTCTCCGCGCGGGTCGGCCAGTTGACGTGGGTCATTTCGACCTGGGTTGCCTTGATGTAATCGACGAATTTCATGATTGTGTATTAAAAAACCCCTGCGGGGGATTACGGATAGCATAGTATACCTCTTTTTGAGCGAAGTCAAATGCAAAGAACCCCGGATGATCCGGGGTTCTCGTGAGACGAAGAGAGGCTTATTCTATTTCGTACGTGATATTCACCGAGCTCGTTACTTTCTGCTCCCCTGTCGGGACTTCCGGAGCGACGGCCGCAGAATCCATGGCCTGGTTCTTGGCGCCCATGGCATACATGACAGGCCTCGGGTATCCGCCCCCGGTATTCTCGGAGAAGCTTATGATCCTTCCCAGGCGGACGCCGAGCTGTTCAGCAAGCTGGTCCGCCTTGGCACGAGCCTGGGCAATAGCCTTGGCGCGGGCTTCCGCCTGTACGGAATCCGGCTTGTCCACGGAGAAGCTCAAGCCATTGACGTTCTGCACGCCGAGAGAGCCGATCGAGGTGAAGATGGAGCCTGCCTTGGAGAGGTCGCGGATCTTCACCGAGATGGTCTCGCTCACTTCATAGCCGGTAAGCGTAGACTTGCCGGGCGGGCAGTACGAGACGATGGATCCTGCAGCCGGACAGACCGCGGACTGATACTCGTAATGCGGGTTGATGTTGTAGGACTCGGTCGAGATGTCCTTGTCGGCGATGCCGGCGTCCCTCAAGGCCGCGAGGGCCGCGTTGATCTTCGCAGTAGCGGCCGTCTGGGCATCCGCTACGGTCTTGGCCGTCTCCGTCACGGAGAATGAGAATGTGGCGATGTCCGGAACCGCGACCGCGTCCCCCGTGCCATCCACGCTTATGGTGTTGGACTGGTTCGGGTTGTGGCCGATGGCTCCGATAAGCCTGATCTCCTTCACGATGAAGACTGCCGCGAGGGCGATGAGGATGGCCACGAATGACGAGGCGACCTTCCAGAACCTGTCTGGGATGTTCATATTGGATTATAGATTAATTGATATATGCTAATGATATCGCTCGCTCGTAGAAAGTTCAATGAGATTCTCGAACAGGCCGAGGACCGTCATGGGGCCGACGCCGCCTGGAACCGGGCTTAGGGCGCCTGCCACGGACTGGAGCGCTTCAAAATCCGTATCGCCGCCGAGCTTCTTGCCTTTTATCGGGTTGATGCCCACGTCTACCACAACAGCCCCCTCCTTCACATGGTCAGCACTGATGAGGCAGGGCTTTCCCGCGGCGACGATGAGGACGTCTGCCCGCTTCGTCTCGGCTGCCAAATCTGCTGTCTTGCTATGGCAGACGGTCACAGTGGCATTCTCATTGAGACACATAGCCGAAAGGGGCTTCCCCACGAGCATGGAGCGCCCCACGACAACGACATGCTTTCCGAAAAGCTCTATCTTGTAATGAGCGAGCAATTCCTTCACGCCGCGCGATGTAGCGGGCCAGAGGGCATCTTCCCTGCCTTCCATCCAGCGCTTGACGTTATACGACGTAAGAGAATCCACATCCTTACAAGGATCGATGGATTCGATGACGGCGTCCTGGTCTATGGAAAGCGGCAATGGCAGTTGGACGATGATGCCGTGAACGGCTTCGTCCGCGTTCGCTTCCTGTATTTTGGCGATGAATTCAGCCTGGGAAATCTCCTCTGAAAGATCCACATGCTTCACGGCGACGCCGATCTTCGCTCCGAATTCTGTCTTGGCCTTGATGAACGAATCCGAGTCCGGCCGCTTGCCCACCTGGAAGATGACCAAATGAGGCGTGTGGATAAGAGCCTTCACGCGCTCCGCGAGAGCCGGCGTGAGAGCCTCCCGGGCAGCGCGCCCGTCTAGAATGAGTGCTGGCATGACAGTACCTTACCATACCTTTGACTTCCCCGTGAGGCGGACGTAGTATGACTCTGAACCGATTTCAGCAGATTCACAACCACATAAACCAATCGTATAGAAAGGCTTCTTATGAATACGACTTTGGAAAAAGCACAAAGGCTTCCTGAGAGAGCGCGGGAATTCGGATATGTGAGCGTCGATGGAAAGCTCCTATCGCCACAGGGATACGTAAGCGCCGAATGCGAGCTGGCCTTGCGGTACAGGATGAGAAGCGGACAAGACTTCTCCATATATCTGGAACTGACCTTATCCTCTATCAACCGCAAAGAGCTCACGTATAACCTGTTCATGAGGCTCATGGATAAAAATGCCCAGCGCACAGGAGTCCTCGTGCACGTGATGTATGCGGATGGCAGAAAATACGACTTATCCTACCAGAGCATCATCAAGCCGCGCAGGGTAGAATTCATCCCTCGACTGAGCGGGCTTGTCAGATATCTGCATGCGATCGTGTATGCGCATACGATCGAAGAGCCAGTCCGCACAGACGATCACGGGAATCAGATAAGCCCGCAGGTCGACGGCATCATGCGGACAGACATGGAAAAGTACCGCCGCTGGTCCGGGATCGAGATGGAAGACGCGATGATCAGCAGCAAATTGCTCTTGGCGCCATGAAATCTGCGCCGTCCTGTGACGGCGCTTTTTTATTTCCTCCACCTGGCGAAGATGCCAGCGGGCAACAGCCTTCCGGACTTCTCCTGTATAGCTAGCTCCCCCGTTTCGATAGCGCCGCCGCACTTTTCCTTGAGCGAGAGCAGGTTGTTCCCGTATGCGATCGAGGAGTACCCCGCCGAATAGCCGTTTATGAGGAAGAAGAGCGGCTTAGGCTTCAGAAGCTTCATGCAGTTGTCTATGAGTGCGAGGAAATGCTCTTCTATCTTCCAGAGCTCGCTGTCCGGGCCATGGCCGAAAGCCGGCGGATCCATGACGATGCCGTCGTATTGGCGGCCACGGCGCAGCTCCCGCTCCACGAAGGTCCGGGCATCCTCTATGATCCAGCGTATGGGCTTGTCCGCGAGGCCAGAGAGCTCCGCATTCTCCCGGGCCCAGGTGACAGCCGCTTTGGAGCCGTCTATATGGACTACTTTCGCTCCCGCCTGGGCGCAGGCGAGCGATGCGCCGCCCGTGTACCCGAACAAGTTCAGCACTTCAGGCGCGTCTTCCGCGCTCCTGTTCGGCAGATCCTTCTTGATGATATCCCTCAGGGCGTCCCAGTTAGGAAGCTGTTCCGGGAAGAGGCCCGTGTGCTTGAAGGCTGTGGGCTTGATCCAGAATTTCAGCCCTCCGAACTCCATAGGCCACTTGGCTTCCGTGAATCCCTTCTTGTACGTCCAATCCGCGCCAGCGGCATCTCGCGTGAAGTATGCGTCTGCCTTTTCCCATTCGCTCTTCGGGAGCGTCTTCTTCCACAGGGCCTGCGGATCCGGGCGCGACAGCACATGGGCCCCGAAGCGCTCCAGCTTCTCCCCCTCTCCAGAATCCAGGAGCTCGTATCCGGGGCTTGGAGGGGTTATGAGGATGTCGTTCTTCATATGGATAGGATTTCAGGCTTATTTTTGAACAGCACGGTGAGCGCCGTAACGAAAAGCAGCGTCGAGGTGAGGGCCGAGCCCAGGCAATACTGGCAGAACGAATGGATGACGAAGGCCTGCAGATACAGGAACCAGAGGGACGCTATGAATCCAAAAACCGTTCCAAGAAGCGTCCACTTGAAGATCGCCAGATGTCCCTGCTTCACCATCCCGCTCGAGACCCTCGCTTCCACGTAGATGAACGCCCCCATCCACATTGCGAAATATAAGATGGCACCAGA
>CAYSOS010000020.1:0-5389 GCA_964432735.1 uncultured Candidatus Saccharibacteria bacterium | reverse complement strand
AGAAAGCCCCCAACCAGATTGGCGAAAAAGAAGTGGGGGCCGAGAAGGGAAACCGGCAGGCCGAGGACGACCGAGTACTGGCTCGTGAGGACCGTCTCGCAGCCGCCCGTCGTGCACGGCGGGATGACGTTCAAGTAATGCTCGACGGTGAGATAGCTCGCGTCCGCGAAGCCGAGGATGGCGACCACGAGAAAGAAGACGGCCGCTCCGGTCTTCGGGTTATTTAGCGGCTGCGTCAATAAGCGCCTTAAGCGGTTCATAGCCTTGCGGATTAGTGATGACCTTTCCGTTCACGAAGAATGTCGGCGTGTAATCGAGCGACAGAGACTGGGCTTCTGCAGCATCCTTAGCCACGCGGTCGGCAGTGGAAGAAGCGGCGCTGTCTGCGGCGAATGTCGCCTTATCCAAGCCGAGCTGGAGCGCGTATCCGGCGAACTCTGCTTTGGCGGCATCCGCAGACTGGCTTTCCCACGCAGCCTGATTGTCATAGAGGAGCCTGTACATCTCCCAGAACTTGCCCTGGTTCGACGCGGCTTCTGCGGCCTCGGCGGCCACGATAGCATTCTGATGCTGCGGCAGCGGGAAGTGCCTGAAGACCACCCGAAGGGTGCCTGTAGCCTCTTCAGCAGCCAAGCGCTCCACGAGAGGCGCATATGCTCCGCACGCCGGGCACTGGAAGTCGCCATATTCGATGAGAGTGACCTTAGCGTCTGAAGGGCCGAGAACATGGTCGGACGGCATGACAGCCGCAGGCGTGCCGTACGATCCCTGTCCGGAAGGCTTGTTCTGCGCGACCACCAGACCCCAGATGATGAGGCCGAGGATGACGAGGAAACAGAGCCAGAATATGATGCGCTTGGTATTCATAGAAGGTGATTATATCACTCTTGGATCAAATGATAAGCATGGCATCGCCGAAGGAATAGAAGCGGAATCCCTCAGCGATGGCGCGCTCATAGAGCCGCTTCCACGACTGCTGCGCGCCCTTATGCTGCAGAAAGGCGTCGAGGAGCATGAGGAGCGACGTCCCCGGCAGATGGAAGTTGGTGATGAGGGCATCCGCGATCCTGAACTCGTGCGGCGGCCGGATGAAGATGGACGTCTCTCCGTCGTAGCCGTTCCCTTCGAGGATCCTGTCTGCTGCAGACTCGAGGACCCGCAGAGCGGTCGTCCCTGCCGCGATGACAGGCCTCCCCTTCCGTTTTGCTTCTGCGATCTTCTCGGCAGACCCTTTTGTGACATGGATGGGCTCCGTATGAAGCGTCTCCTTCCCCGCCACAGGCGAAAAGGTGCCGCGGCCTACATGCAAAGTGACCATTGTTTTCTGGATCCCCTTCTTTTCGAGAGACCCGAAGACCCTCTCAGTGAAATGGAGAGACGCCGTAGGAGCAGCCACAGACGCCGGATTGGCAGCGAAGGTGGTCTGATACTTCTTGCGCAGCTCCTCTTCCCCGAGCTCCGCGCGTATATATGGCGGCAAAGGAGTGCGGCCTTGCAGTTCGGCGAGCTTCCTGAATTCTTCCGGCGACACGAGCAGCTTGAAGGTGAACTCTTCCTTGTCATGCGAGACGATCTCGACGACGGGGCGCCCGCCAGAATAAAGCGCCTCGCCGAGAAGCGCGCCTTTATCTGGCAAGCCTTTGATATCCCCTCTTCCGTTCCATTCGTTGAAGAGAAAGAGGGCCATCACCTTTCCCCCGGTCTTTTTGTACAATTCCAAGCGCGCAGGCACGACCTTGGTGTCATTAAGAACGAGGAGAGAGCCTTCTGGCAGGTATGCGGCCAGATTGGCAAAGGTATCGAGAGACACCGTATCCGTGCGAGCGTCGTACACGAAGAGCCGCGAGGCATCTCGCGGCTCTGCCGGAACGTGGGCGATCCGTTCCTTGGGAAGGATGTAGTCGTACGGGTTCAGAGTGGTTTAGTAAGCCGAGCCAGAAGCGGAAGCTGATCCCGAAGCGGCAAAGGTCTCATGGGCTCCGGCCTGGATAGCGGAGATGAGCTGGGCCTTCTCGGAAGCAGTGAGCCGTGCGTCAGCCGTTGCGGAAGCCGAGACATTCTGCGGAAGGTGGGACTTGATGCGCGAAGCGAAGGCGTCCTTATGGTCATCTGCCTTGGCCATGAACGACCACCACGGGCGGCTGACGTACACTTCGGTCGAGTTGTTGTCTCCGACCTCAACAGAAGCGGTCTCCGTCATGTTCAGGGAGATGAATCCGAAGAGCTTTGCGGGAACCTTATAATCGACAGAGACGCTGGTGTCGTCGCTCGAGACCGCGCTCACAGAAGCGTCATTCTGCTGGATGGACATAGAATACGCATCCAGGTCGGTGTCGCTCTGGACCTGTCCCGGAGTAGACACTGTGATAGATCCACCCAAAGCTCCCTGCGTGTTGTTAGTGTCGGTATTCGCATTCGTCGTAGCTCCGACACCGACAGAAGCCCCTGTAGTGACAGAAGACGAGGAAGAAGCGGCAGTCGAGTGAGCCACATTGCCGTTCGCAGACCCATTCATGTTCGCATCTGCATTCACGGCAGCGTTCGTGCCTACAGTGAGAGCGAAGGCCGGCATAGCAGCAGCCATGCTCATGCCGAGAGTGATAACAGAAGCTGAAAGATATTTTTTCATACGAGATATATTAAGTATTTGCGGATAAATTACGCGCACGTGATTCTCTAGTACCATACCACCGGACCCTTTAGAAGGTAAAGAGCCTGCTCTCCCCTGTTTGGAGGGTAATGCCTTGAAGGACCTTCGAGAGGCTGCTCATCACCGTGGTCCTATCGGCTTCCGTGAATTCCTTGATGGAGCCGGCAGGATAGTTGGCGAACTGCGTCTCTCCTATCCGTGTCTCGAGCTCATAGCAGGAATCTGAGGCTCGATAGAAGAGCCTGTAGAGCGAACCCTGGGCGTAGTGTCCCGCGCCCGCGTCGCCGACGGACGCGAAGACGCTCGACGAATAGACGTTCGTCGAAGTAGACATGTCTGGCTTCTTCGATGAGTCGAAGCCGGAGGGCGGCGTTTCGAGGCAGAGCCGCTCGGTCTTCAGGTCCGTGCGCTTCTCTATGCGCAGCCCAGCGCTCTCGAAGTTCGTGCCCGCATATGCCGTGCTTGTGGCATAGAGGCAGTACATGAACTTGTCATCGCAGGGCGGGATATACGACTTCGCCAGGATCTGCGTCGCGTTGACGGCCAATCCGAAATCCTTGCTCGGGTATGAGACGATGATGGTGCCGTCCGATATCGAGCTGTCGAAGGCTTGCGCAGCGCTCGTCGTGCTCGAAGCGATCTCCGCAGGCGTGACAGAGCTCGATTCCGCCTTCTCATACCTATGCCATACGGCTATGCCGATAATGATGGCGATGATGACGAACAGGACTGTGACCAGGCTTCCTTTCATGGGTGTGCGGGTTAAGCGATTATGTATCGCCTAACAGTGTATCAGACGCACGCAAAAGGCATATATTTCAAGGCGCATAAGGCCACAACCAGGGTTGACATTTGTGTGTTAAATGGTGTATAATATATGCAGATTCACCTATGTACCACTTAACTAAATTCATGGAAGAGACAAAGAGGAGCGCGCGCACTGAGTCGGGATACCCGGCAGCAGGCGCGGCTGTCCTCAAGAAATACGGCTTTCGTCCCGAGCAACAAGAAGGTGTGACGCGCAATCTCCGGATCGACGTTCACACCATCGAGTACGACAGACGGACCCCCCTTCTTAAGATCCTCATGATGGCCCTCGGCCAGCGAGGCGGGAATGCAACCGCCATCGCCCGAACCGAGAATCGTCAGCAGCTTCTTCCCCTCTGACTCCCGTTTCCCCGCTTGTCGCAAGACTGGCGGGGATTCTTTTTATGCACACCTAAGCTTCAGCGAGGACCGCGCGCACATAAAAAAGTCCCGCAACAGATGCGGGACTGGCTAAGCGCGAATCAAAGCATGTTTATCTGACGAGCGATGCAAAGGTCGCCACGAAGCTTCATCCAGAGCTTCCCAAGGTGATTGAGACCTGTGTGATCGGGTCCGCGGCCCCAGAACGAATCGCTTGGGGAATCCTCAATGATATTCCGATCTCCAGTCGCAAGAAGCTTCTCTTGTATGTATGGATGCTGTTCAAGCTTGGCATAGAGGATTTCCTCCATGATATCCAGCTTTGTAGATTCCCAGTCGGAACGTTTCAGGCTGTCATTCGTGCGAGCGATCGTCTTGGCATCGTACGCAGACGGCGCAGACCAGATTTGCCGCTGGATCTCCCCTTGGACGAATTTAGCCGCCTGATATGCATGTTCTGCTGTCATCCATCTCTGTCCGCGCCATTCGACCGCGAAAGCAGAGAAATTGGAGAACATGTAATGAGGACCCTCGTAAAATCGGATGCTGTCGGTCTTCAGAATTATCTCGTATCCCCCTCTCTTAAACACGTCGAGGATGTCGTACCCGGCCATGAGAGAGAAATTAACATCTTCATGACGGACGTTATCGTCCGAAAAAGCATGGATGTCGTCAAGAAGGCTCGTGCCTTCGATCCTGGCATGGATTGCAGCGCCGATAATATGAGCCAACTACCTGCGATCAGACTGCGTAGCATGTTGCATATTCATTTTTTAGATCAAGTTTGTCTTAGACTACCTTGTAGCCAAAAGAAGTCAATCTGTAGGAGAAGCGGACGATAAGGGGGTGCCTAATGGGATTCGAACCCATGCTGCGGCTTTCACAGAGCCGAGTGCTAACCATTACACCATAGGCACCATAGTGCGAGCCGCTTCTTTATACCAGTTTATAGAGGCTTAGTCGAGCAAGGCCCGGTCAGAAAAACCAAGCCGCAAGCGTGGCAGTACCGAAGATGACGCCGCCCCAGAGGGTGTCCACGATGGTCACCGCATCGCTCCACTCCTTGATGAGCGAAAGGTTGGTGAAATTGTAGAGGCCGTAGACGAGAATGCCGAGAAGCGCGCCGATGCCGAAGGCTCCCCACCCCGATACGCCGTATGCCTTCGCCAAGGGAAGAGCGATGCAGGTGACGAGGAGTATCATCGCCACATACGTGAGGATGACCGGAATGAGGCGCGGCTGGAGCGATCCGTTCACGAAGTTGAGGAGCGGACGCAAACGGGACTGATAGAAGGGCGCCATGAGCCAGCCGATCCAGGCGAGGTCCATGGTGACGAGGACGACTGCGGCAATGCCGAGCGTTTTGATTGAGGGGATCATGCCGAAAGTATAGCATCTCCAGAAAATGAACTGCGAAGTTCTAATTGGTGCCCTCACCAGGAATCGAACCTGGACCACGAACTTCGGAGGCTCGTGTTCTATCCATTAAACTATGAGAGCAAGCGAGCCCGATTGCGAGTGCTCGCATTCGCTATTCGGGCGAACGCAGCT
>CAYSOS010000019.1:0-10034 GCA_964432735.1 uncultured Candidatus Saccharibacteria bacterium | reverse complement strand
GAACAAAACGGTCTTGGGACCCGTTTCTTAAATCCCCTTTTCGAAGCCGCGCCGACACTCGCCTGGCTCAACACCGCCCACCAGGACGAGCCGAGAACCCTCGAAGTCGTGAAGCGCATCCGCGAAGTCACGACGCGCATCCCGATCGCCATCGACACCAAAGGCCCGGAAGTCCGCACTAAGGACATCGAAGCGCCTATCGCCATCAAGGCAGGCGACAAGCTCGTCTTCACGGGGGATGTGTCGCTCAAAGGAGCAAACGTCATCCATACGACGTATCCGCATTTCCATAAAGAGATCCCGACGGGCACATCCATCTTCTACGATGACGCCCTCCTCGAATTCGTGGCAGAGAAGAAAGTCGACCGCGGCATCGAGTGCGTCGCCGTCTCGACGGGCACTGTCAAGAACAAGAAGAGCCTGAACATCCCGGGCGTCCACATCAAGCTCCCGGCGCTCTCCGAGAAGGACAAGGGCTTCATCCATTTCTGCGCCAAGCATCACATAGACTTCATCACCCACTCCTTCGTGCGCGGCAAGGCCGACATCGCCGAGATCCGCGCCATCCTTAAGGCCTATCCGGACTATAACGGCAAGATCATCGCCAAGATCGAGAACAGGGAAGGATTCGACAATCTGAAGGAGATCCTCCAGCACTGCGACGGACTCATGGTGGCCCGCGGCGACTTGGGCGCTGAAGTGCCTCTTCCCGAGCTGCCATTCATGCAGAAGAAGATGATAGAAGCCGCTCTCGAAATGGGCAAGTACTGCATCGTAGCTACCCAGGTCCTCGAGAGCATGATCAAGAATCCCCGTCCGACGCGCGCCGAGGTGACAGATGTCGCCAACGCCGTCCTTGACGGCACGGGAGCCATCTCTATGAGCGGCGAGACCGCATACGGCGACTATCCGTTCGATGCCGCCATGACCATGGGCCGCATCATGAAGCATACGGAAGACGTTCGTGACAGCCTCGTCCACTTCGCAGTCCTGCCCAAGGCGAAGTCGCCGGCATTCGCCCTCGCCAAGAAGGCCGCTGCAGACGCTCTCAAGAAGAAGGCCAAGGCCATCTTCGTCGTCTCCAAGGATGCCGCCCTTTCCCGCGCTCTTGCCGCATGGCGCCCGGCAGCACTCGTCGTTCCGGTCGGCCTTTCCGAAGAGGATGCCCGCGAGCTCATGCTCGCCTACGCCGTCCGTCCGTCTACGACCGCATCCCTCGCCGAAGCCGCCAAGGAGCTTCGCGACAATAAGGCATTCTCCGACTCGGACAAAGCCATCATCCTTACCGAGAAGAAAGCCGGGAAGTTCGACGCGAAGGTCTCTGCATTGAAGGCCATAAAGGCATAGTCAGACAAGAGGCATTCGTCTTGGGGCACGGAATTTGTTTGCTGAGAGATCCCTCAGTGTTCGCGCCGGTCGCGCGAACAAAGCCCTCTCGACGAATGTCTCTTGTCTGTTTTTCATTCATGATATACTTCTGTCTATGCAGAAAAGCGGCTACATCATCCCTGAGACTGCGCTCTTCCTCGACCGATCCGGACATGAGTATCCGCTCATGTTCCGGGACCTGCCGTCGGACGAGAAGCCCCGCGAAAAGCTCCTGGCCCAAGGCCCGGACGCTTTGAGCGTGCGCGAGCTGACCGCTCTTCTGCTTGTTTCGGGCACCATTAAGGAAGACGTCCTCGAGATGGCCTCCCGCATCGTCCGCGATTACGGCGAGAAGAACATCTTCGCCGAGCGGGATGCTCGGAAGCTCTCAGAGGACCTCGATCTGCCGATCGTGAAAGCCTGCACCATGGTCGCTGCTGGGGAGCTCCTGCGCCGCATGACGAACCGCGGCGAGGGCGGCTTCCCGACCATCCGGAACGCCAGAGACGCATATGAATATCTTTCAGACATGAGGAACTTGCCGAGAGAGCAGCTTCGCGGCCTGTACTTGAACGGCCACAACCGCATCATCCGGGACGAAGTCATCTCCGTGGGCACGGTGAACGCGAATATCGTCCATGCCCGCGAAGTCTTCCGCACAGCCATCGAATGCAACGCTGTCGCAGTCGTCCTCGCCCACAATCACCCGTCGGGAGAGGCGTCTCCGTCAAAAGAAGACGTGGAGATCACCCGGAAGCTCGTAGAAGCGGGGAAGCTCATCGGCATCCATGTCCTTGACCACGTGATCATCACCAAAGACGCGTTCAGAAGCGCGAACGCGGAGTTATAGACAGATGAATCCAGAATATAGCGTGACCTCGCCGTCCCTCGGCGGGTTTTTGACGCACGAGTCCCTCAAGTACGATGGCATCCGGAAGCCTATAGAGATCCTCCGGGCCTTGGATGGCCCTGCTCCGAAGGCCAAGCCGGGCGCGGGAGAGGAAAAAGTCCTCGAGCAGTACTTCTACGACCTCTACGGGGTCTTCATGAAGCGCCTCTCGCAGTTCGTGCTCGCGGTTGAGACTGCCGAAGCGGACACCGTGAAGCTTCAGGCCATGCTCCAAGAGATGATCCGCATCAAAAGAATCTTGAATCCGCGCTGAAAACGCGTATACTGGCTCCATGAGGGTACGGGATTATTTCATGGGCAAAAGGATCGCCGTCGTGGGCTTGGGCCCGGACGGAGAGATGCTTTCGGACATCAGATTCATGGTGAAAGCCAATGCCCTCGTCTCCGTATACGACCTCAAGACAGAAGCCCGGATCGGCGGCATGGCGGCAGAGCTCCGCAATCTCGGCCTCGCTAACTGCATCTGCGGCTCTGTGCCCCCGGACGACCTTCTCGACATGGATCTCATCATCTTGTCGCATGAATATCCCCGGACATCCTCTTTTCTCTCTGAGGCGAGGAAAAAGGGCATAGAGACAGAATACCCGGAGACGCTCTTCCTCAAGCTCGCGCCGCCGGTGACGGTGGTGAGCGTGATGGGATCCTGCGGCAAGTCTACGGTCCTCTCCATGCTCGCTCCCATGCTCAAGGCTGCGACGAAGAAGGGAGAGCAGGAAAGCTATGTCATCAACCTAGAATCGGGGGATGGCGTGCTTCCTGCATTGAAAAAGCTCAAGAACGGCGATATCGTCGCCATGCGCGTGCCGGAGAGGATGATGTCTGAGGTCCACGGCCTGCACCTGAGCCCCCAGGTCGCAGTTTTCACTACTGTTCCCCCAGAAGGGTCCTATAAAGAGGCTCCTTTCGAGATCCTCCGTTCGCAGACGTATAACAACTATGTCATCGGCAGCGACCATGTCATAGACACGGTCCGCACGTCGGAGCCGCAGGTGAAGGCGAAGATGCTGCGCACCAAGAGCAGCTTGGTTCCGGAAGACTGGATGCCGCTGGGGCACACCGCATATGACCGCGAGGATGCGGCCCTGGCCTTCCAGGCCGCCCGCCTCTTCGAGGTATCAGATGAGACTGCGGAAGATATCCTTTCTCATTGGAAGCCTTTGAAGGGCCGCCTGGAGCCCGTAAAGAAGATAAAGAGCGTGGAGTTCTTCAACGATACGGCTTCGGTGTCCCCGCACGCGACCATCGCCGGTATGTCGATCCTCTCGCAGGACAAGAATCTCGTCCTCATAATGGGCGGGGCAGACAAAGGCGCCGACTATCGCGAGCTGTACCCGGCTCTTTCCCAGTACATCCATACGCTCATCGTGCTTCCTGGCTCTGGCACCATGCGCGAGAGAAGGGCCATACACAAGCTGGAGAATATCGCTGTCCTGTCTGTGCCTTCCGTAGAAGAAGGGGTCAGGCTCGCTTTCGAGCATGCAAAAAAAGGAGACAGGGTGCTCTTCAGCCCCGCCTTTGAAGCGGGCGGCATGGACGGGTCTCGAACGGAGCGCGGAGAAAGGTTCGTGCGGGCGGTGAGAGGGCTCTAGCGCTCGGGCCTCGCTTAGTCTCCGCAGATCATGCAGACGACTGGGCCAGGGAACTCGAAGCCCATTCCTGCGGCTTTCATGGCGCCTGCAACCGAGAGGGCGCTGTTAGGAGAGATGCCGAGGCCGGTATGCTTCGAGGCGAACTCCATCGCGCCTTCTATCTCTTCGTTCGTGACGATCCATCCTCTGCCTCCTGTCTTATCCACGAGGGGCGTCACGGCATCCTTCCTGTATGCCGTCTTGTCCACGACAGCATCTGCTACGGAATCTTCCTCCGGGCCGTCATAGGGCTCGAAAGCCTCTGCCATGGGGTGGCACGAGGATGTCTGGACGATGTGGACTTGGATAGGGGACTTGGAGCCTATGAAGTATTTGGCCAGGGCCTGTGCCGTGGTGCCGGACGATGTCCCTATGAAGACGGCATAGGGTTTTTTGTCCTGGGAGAGCTCGTATGCGAGGGACTCATATCCGGCAAGGGCTGTGTCGTCCGTGGACTGGCGGAGGCTTCTGGCGCCCTCCTGCGAGGCCTGGGCGAGGGCCTGAAGCGGGCGCTCTTTGATGAGGAGCCGGATATGCTCGCTTTCCAGCTTCTTTATTTTCTCCACCTTGTGCGGCGCGGCATGATTGCCCATATATATGTCCAGGCCTATGGTCTCGTCCGGATTGTTGCGCGCATTGATCTCTTTTGCATATAGGGCGGCGGCCAGGGCGGCATTGCCGGATCCCGTAATGGCGAAGCGGCGCTCGCCTGCCTTCAGGTACGTGTCCACCATGAAGGGGATGGAGCGGCCCTTGTGCGAGCCGTACGGATGGAGGTCTTCCCGCTTGAAGAAAAGAGCCTCTGCGCCGATGGCCGCAGCGAGCTTGGGATATGCCTCGAGAGGGGTGAGCATGTTGCCATACTAGCGTATTTTAGATATCATTCAAAGCCTATGATAAGCCAGAAATCCGAATCCGCAGGCGCTATCTGCGTCTGTCCGGAGTGCAAGAATACCCTCAATCTTTCCCGCTATCCGAACATCGCTCTCGGCATGGTCGTGGAGTGCAACCACTGCGGCATGACCCTTCTTGTGAAGGAGATCGCCGGCGGCAAAGTCTCGACCGAGATAGTGGACGAAGGTAAATAACTAGGAGAGCTTCTGCACAGTCTCTTCTATCATCCCCCGGAATCCGTGCGAGCCGAGGAAGGCGATGATATCGCCTTTTTTCGCCTGCGAGGCCAGGAATGAGACGAGCTCGTCGTCGCTGTCGATATGGCGAGCGTTCTTATGCGTTTTTCCGATAGTCTGCGCAAGCTCTGCGCCTTCTATGGGCTGTTCAGTTTCGTTCTCTCCGATCTTGAGCTTGGTAAGGCGCGGGATGACGACTGCGTCTGCGTTCTTGAAAGCGCCGTCGTACTTCGCTAGGGCCTCTTTCCTCCTGCCGCCGATATTCGGCTCGAATACGGCAAATATTTTTCCTTTGTAGATTTCCCGGAGCTCCTTCAAGACTGCCGATGCTTTCTCCGGAGAGTGGGCGATGTCGTCGAAGACAGTGATATCTCCATCCAGGCGCTTCTCCAGGCGGCGCTTGAGGCCTTTGAAGGAAGCGATGGCTTCGGCGATCTTTCTCGGCTCGATGCCTATGGAATGCGCCATAGCGAAGCAAGCTGTCATGTTCTCCGCCTGGAATGCTCCGAGCATAGGCGAGGTTATCTTGTATGAATCGCTGCCGTGCTTCACGGTGAAAGACAGGCCGGTTTCACCCTGCTTCACGCTTTCATAGGTATAATCTCCGGAATTCTTTCCATACCAGACGATTTTTTTTGCGGAGCCCTCGAGGGTTTTCTTCACGCCGGCATGCTCTGCATTCGCCACGATAAGGCCATGCTCCGGGATGCCGGAAACCAGCTTCTTGAAGGCTGTAAAGTACGATTCTTCCGTGGGATACAGATCCGCGTGGTCCCAGGAGACTGCCGTGAGGAGAAGGTGGGTGGGCTCGTAGTATGCGAACTTGGGCGTGGGGTCCGTGGGAGAGCTCTTGTACTCGTCTCCTTCGAAGACGCTCCAGTCGCTCGTAGTGAGGCGGGCGGAAGCTCCATGGGAGAGGGAGACGCCTCCGAACATGTAGCTCGGGTTCAGGCCCGCATGGTCCAGGATATATGAGAGAAGAGTAGAGGAGGACGTCTTGCCCCAGGTGCCTGTGCAGACGAGGGAATTTGTGCGCACGAAGAACTTCCCGATAGCTTCTGCAAAAGAGTACGAGGGTATGCTGTGCTCCTTCACATACGCCGTCTCCGGGTTGCCTGTACCCGACGCTGTCCCGATCACAACGAGATCTGGCGCACCGCCCTCCATCATCTTTTCCGGATGCCAGCCTGCGTAGAAAGGGATGCCTGCCTTCTCAAGCTCTGTCGAAGCCGGGGGAAAGAAGCCCTTGTCGGATCCTGTCACCGTGATGCCGGCCTTGTGGAATGCCACAGCCAAGGCGCTTGTAGCCACGCCGGATATGCCGATCACGTGGATTTTTCTAGGGAGTTCCATGAAGCCTTTATTCTAGGCAATTTTCTGTGCATACGGAAGCGTTGACAAAGACGGAGAAAATGATAAAAAGATGTGCAGAAAACAAAACCTCAACCTCAGATTGTTCTCTTTAAAATCATGAATACTACACTGGTCAGGCCAGATGTGGAGTCTTGGACAGAGTATTACGAAAAGTTGGATAAATGCTACCGCCTTCCAAGCACGATGCTTGCCAGCATGGCCATGGAGCATTTGAGAATTCCGGCTCACGATCGGACGCTTCTCGAGCTTGGGTCCGGAAGCTGCATCGATACCAGATATTTCCTCGAAGATTGTGGTTTTGGACATGTGACCTCGGTGGACTTTTCCCCGACTGCTGCGCAGTACTCGAGCCGTTTGCTATCTAAGTTTCCGGCACGGTATACGCATCATGCATGCCGATTCGATGAATTCTTCAGGCGATACCATGGTCAAGCGTTTGATCTTGTACACAGCTCCACCTCTATCTTCATCCATGGTCCGAAAGGATTCAGTCAGTTGCTTCAAAATATCCTCGATGCGGTTAGGCCGAACGGGATATTTTCCTGTACGTTCCTTGGTCCGCATGATGAATATGCTGAAAGCAAAGACTACATTTTTCTTGACCTGGAAAGCGCAAGAAAAATGGTGGCTACGAGATGCGATATCATGTACGGTAATCAAGCGGAGCGTGAAGAGCGGCTAATAACCAATCGCCATTGTCATGTGATCACGATCATCGCTCGCAAGCGCCCTTGATAAAGGGGCGCTTTTTTATTTCAAGATATCCTTTAGAGGCTCCGTATCCGTCTGCCACTCCTTTCCGTCGAACCACTCGAGCCCTGCGAATTGGAGCTTGTAGGTGTCTCCCGGGCGCTGGAGCGAGCCGACATAGAAGTATCTGTGGCCGAGCTTCTTGGAGGACTCGATGGCGCGCACCATCATGCCCATGCCCATGTCCTTCGGCGAAGCATCCAGGTCGTAGAAAGGATATGAATAATGATGGATGAGCTCGCTCGTATAGCAGATCGTATAGCCGATGGGTTTCGCATCGCCCTTCCTCGTATACATGAAGAGGCAGTTGAAATCGCTCTGCGCGGGATCTGTCATGAGCTCCTTTATCTTGTTCGCGCTCATGGTCCCCGCGCCGAATTTGGTCTCGTAGAAATCCTTGGCGAGCTTGCCGATGGAGAAATCATACGCGGCATAAGGGAGCTCTGCGCCGGAGAGCTCGACTTCCTCGGTCTTTTTGAGGATGCGGCGGTTCTCGCTCGAGAGCTCGAACTTCGAGAGGTCTATGCGGCAGGAGCGCGTCTGCTGCATGGCGCCTTTGCCGAGGCGGGTGAAGACGAAGCCGGCATCGTACATGCGGGCGATGTTCTCGGGGGAGAGATCTGAGACAGCCTCTTCTTTCCAGCGGAGATATTCCATGGCGCGTCTGTGGGTGTGGGGATTAATGCAGGGCCAGATAGAAGCCGAATACCACGAACACGAAATGCACCACCCAGAAGCGCATGACGGTCTTCTCCTCGCTCCAGCCGAGGAGCTCGAAGTGGTGGTGGAGGGGCGCCATGCGGAAGATCTTGCGGCCAAGGATGTAGCGCGAGCTGACCTGCAAGACGACGGAGAAGGCCTCGATATAGAACATGAAGCCGAGGAAGAAGAGCGAGCCGATCTCGCCGATGGCGAGAGCGTTCACGGCAAGAAGCGCGCCGAGGCCCAATGATCCCACATCTCCCATCATGAAGCGGGCAGGCTTGATATTGAAATACGTATACGCGGCGACGGCGCCGGTCACGGTTGCGTTGAGGATGGCCACTTCGCCGAAGCCGTTTATCCATGAAAGGAGGGTCAGGGCGCCGAAGGTGATGATGAGCATGCCTCCCGAGAGGCCGTCCATGCCGTCCGCGATGTTCACGGCGTTGGCGGTGAAGATGACGGTGAGGATGACGATGGGCACGATGAGCCAGCCTGCATTCCAGGTGTAGCCGAAGGGAAGGTATACGAAGTGCCAGGCAGGCCCGAGCTTGTTATATATCCACCAGGCGGTTATGGAGCCTGCGATGAACTGCAGGATGAGCTTCTCGTGGACGAAGACGCCCTTGGACGTCCTCGAGCCGAACCAGACAGACATCCTCTTGAATGCGGTCCAGGGCAGGGTGATGGCATACCAGATGCGGACCTTCATGTCCTTGTGGACGCGGATGAGGGTGAGGACGTGGTCTAGCCGGCGGGAGCGGCGCTCGGCGCCGTACACGTTCATGATGTCGTCGATGGCGCCGAGAGCTGCGGAGATGAGCATGACGCCCACGGGCACGTAGGTGAATGAGCGGGACCAATCGAAGAAGTACGTCACTACCGCCACAGTGATGACGACGAGCAGGCCTCCCATGACCGGCGTGGTGGCCTTGTATGCGTGCGAGCCGAGCGCGGCAAGCTCCACTTTGGCGCCTTTCACCACCCTGAAGCGGAAGAGGAAGCGGATGAGAAGCGGCGCCCAGAGGAAGGCGCCGATGGCTCCGATGATGGTGAATCCGAGGATATACGCCAGATCGGCGGTCCCTTGGAGGATGGTGATCATGAGATAGAGAATATCACGGAGGCGCCTATTTTTGAAGTGTTTTTAGAGCCACTTCAAACGCCTGATTTCTGTTCTGGAGCTCTGGGCGCGCCTGAAGATCCTGTTCTCCGCGCCTTCTTTCCCTCCCTCGATCCAGCGCTGATCCAAGAGAGCCTCTCCCGGGCGGTTCACCTCTATCTCCCCCTGCTTCACGCCGCTGCCATAGAGGCCGTCTTCTGGGTATGCGACTGCGTGCGTATAGGAGATCTTCTTCGGAACTGCGCCGTCGAAGCCTATCTTGTGGATGATGAGGATGTGATTGCGCTCCCCGCCATCGATGCTGGTCATCATGGTGATCATATCCCCGGCAGCGATCTCGTGGAGCTCTACGGGCCTGCTATTCCTGTCATCCGCGAGCGTCGCCACGTCCGTGAGGCGGGCAGGATGCATCTTCGAGGCGATGAAGCCTTTCAGCCCATCGGCGTGGAGGAAAGCGAGGCGCTTCTTGAGCGCTCCGCGGCCTTGAGCCTTGCCTTCGGCATCGAGGACGTGATAGGCGAGGCCGGAGCAATCTATCCCGATGTTCTGGTCTGCGAGGAGCTTCTTCAGGGCTTCTCCGGTGAGGGCATCCGGCTTGATGCGGCTCTTGAAGACAAGAGTCTCTGCCTCGTCCGATATCTCCTTCCGGGTGCCTTTGCCCACGAGCGCATTCAAGGCCGAGCGGGATCTCAGGGTCTTGTTGTTGTAATAGGGCACAGAGCAGGAAGCCGCTCCTATCCTGAAGTTGAGGTATCCGTCTATGACAGCCAGGGCTTCCGGCGAGAGGGTCTTCGTATCCATGAGCCTGTACACTCTAGCGCACAATGCCCGCGGAGAACAGGCGGGATTTGACAGATGCTCAAAAAGGGGGAATACTGTAGCCTGCTTTTGTGTGATTTGTACCTTTTAAACCCTCAACGAAAGGAAAGATATGCACGCTCCGCATGGAAGAGATAAAGCCTCTGAGAAGTGCAAGCCCGTCCGCTTCAAGCCCGAGGCTTTCTGCCAGCTCGAGCATGTCCGCAGAAACGGAAATCGGGTCGAAGTCG
>CAYSOS010000018.1:0-10076 GCA_964432735.1 uncultured Candidatus Saccharibacteria bacterium | reverse complement strand
GGATTGCTCCGCACGATTTTGAGTCGTGTGCGTCTACCAATTCCGCCATCCCGGCTTGTATGCGCGCAAAACGAACGAAGTTCAGTCTACACTATTTTGTTGTAAAATTCATGTTAAAATAAGCCCACTATGGCAGCGCTTTCGGCATCCTACATAAACGACGCGATCTTCTGGGTAGAGGTAGATAAGATCAGCCCCAACCCCTTCCAGCCGCGCCGCGAATTCGACCAAGCCAAGCTCAAGGACCTCTCCGAGTCCATCCGCATGTACGGCATCCTCCAGCCGCTCGTCGTTACGCGCAAGGAGGTATACCACGAGCAGGGCGGCATGTCCGTCGAATACGAGCTCATCTCCGGCGAGCGCCGCCTTCGTGCCTCTAAGCTCGCGGGCCTCTCCCAGGTGCCGGTCCTCATCCGCTCCGGCGAGGAGAACCCGCAGCTCAAGCTCGAGATGGCCATCATCGAGAACCTGCAGCGCGAGGACATCAACGCCGTGGAGCGCGCCCGGGCTTTCGAGCGCCAGGCCAAGGAATTCAACCTGAAGCAGGCCCAGATCGCCGACAAAGTGGGCAAGAGCCGCGAATACGTCTCCAACACCATGCGCATCCTGTCGCTCCCGGACGAGATGATCACCGCCCTCGATGAAGGCAAGATCTCCGAGGGCCATACCCGCCCGCTCCTCATGCTCGTGGACAAGCCCGAGGAGCAGCTGGTCCTCTTCAAGGAGATCATCTCGAAGAAGCTCACCGTCCGCGAGGCCGAATCCCTCTCGCGCCGCGCTGCCACCGAGCGCATCCGCAACAAGGGCAAGTATCTTGACCCCACCATCATCGAGCTCGAGAAGTCGTTCACGGAGTCGCTCGGCACCCGCGTCCGCATCGAGAAAGGGAAGGAGGGCGGCAAGGTCACCATCGACTTCTTCTCTCCAGACGATCTCCGGACGCTTCTCGAGAAGCTCAACAAGCCGAAGGTGGTCGAAGCCATCGCTTCCGCGCCTGGTGGCGCAGCTGCGGCTTCTGTAGAAGGCCAGCTGCCCGTCGATGACCGGGCGCCTGCCGACGTTGCGGCTGCCGAAGAGAGCAGCGACCTCTACTCGCTCAAGAATTTTTCCCTATAAAAAGCGCGCCTCCGAAGAGACGCGCTTTGATAAGATCAGGCGCTTCGGGCCAATAGTGCCGAAGGAATCCTTCCTCTGGATTGCCAGGCTTGCTCCAGCCGGCGTCGAAGGATGATTTCATCTTCCGTCGCCTGCACGAACCTAGTGTGGACCCGCTCGAGTTCCAATCCATGCGGCGGGTTTTGCATCGCATGCACGATGATGGGCAAGAGAGGCTCGTGCCTGGATGCCAGCGTCATTGTGTAGATATGAGGGATGATGTGTCCGGCGCTGATTCCCAAGACCCCCAATTCGGTGAGAATGAGGATGTCGGGCACCAAGTTCTCCTCTTTGATAAGGGAAACGGCCTTGTCATGGCTGAGAATCCCCATGGCCGTGCAGGAGCCGCGGATGCCTCTGAAAGTATCCTGGACCGTGGTCCTGAATTGATCCGTGCATTTTCCAAGTATGAATACGAGAATCATCTATGTGTCCTCCGTAAGGTTTTTGCGTAACAGTTTCTGTTGAAAGGTGCGTACGGCATGAATTCTCGCAATTCAGGCTCAGTGCGTCAAGAATTTCTGTGCATAAACCACGGGCAAATAAAAAGCCGCCCGAGGGATAGAACCTGGGGCGGCCGTGTAGCGAAAGCGGATGGATGGTCTAGCTTGCCTTGGCGAGCTGGGCCTCGGCGATCTCGCGGAGCACGTTCAGATGGAGCATATTCTGAACGAAGTACTCGATATCCCTGGCATCTGCGGGTTTGTGGAGGAACCGCGTGGACACCAGGTCATCGACCCGTTTGCTGTGTTTGTAGTCATATCCGGACATCAGCCCGATGACTTGGCGCGGGTTATACTTCTTGATCTCCTCAGTGAGCCAGAATCCGTTTTGCGGATCCGACTCTCCCTCGCGTCCGCAGTTGATGTCGAGCAGGACGGCGCCGAATCCCTGGGGATAGTTCGCTTCCTCTTCGGCATACTTCTGTCGGCCCTCGATCGCGCTTGGGGCGGTGATGACCTGGCAGCCGATGCGTTCCAGGACGCGTTTGGTGAAGTCCAGGATCTCGGGTTTGTCCTCGACGACGAGGACTTTCTTGTTGATATTCACTTGTTATAGGACTGTTGTTGGGTTGCTGTGCGATACTGTACGCTATATATAATAGCAGATTATTTATATAAAGTCAATATCAGGCTTTTGGGGCTTTTTTCTTGAATCCGCGGGGCTGTTTGGGAATGGCGAGCATGGCCAAGGCGCGCTCGAGGGTGATGGTATAGACGTCGTCAGGGATTTTAATGGAGCGGAAATCGGCGTCGCGCACGACGTACGGGCCGAAGCGGCCGATGGAAGCGGTCACCGGCTTGCCTGTAGCCGGATCGTTGCCGAGCGCGCGGGGGACGCTCAGGAATTTGAGCGCTTCGGCGATGGTGACCTTCGAGGGGTCCACGCTCTTCGGGATGGAGGCCATCTTCGGCTTTGGCTGGACTGGCTCTGGATCGGCGAGCTCAGAAACCGATGCAGGAATAGCGATGCCTTTCTCGATGGCGATCTTCTCTGCCTCTTTCTCTGCCTTGGTCTTGCGCTTCTTGGGAGCCTTTTTCTTCTTGTCGGGCTTCACGCCGAGCTGGACGTACGGGCCGAAGCGGCCATTCAGGACGAAGATGGGCAGGCCAGTGGTGGGATCGTTGCCGATGGGCTCGTCCTTCTTGAACTCCATGCCTTCGAGGGTGAGCGCGCCGTCGCAGTCGGGGTAGCGGGCGCACGAGAGGAATTTGCCGTTCCTGCCGAGCTTGATCTCCATGGGCGAAGCGCCGCACTTCGGGCATGTGAACTTGGGATCGGCGGCGCCGAGGTTGGTGGCCTTAGCGAGCTTCTCCTTCGACTTCACTTCCTTCTGGAAGGGCTTATAGAAATCTGACAGCGTCTTCGTGTATTCGTGGGTGCCATCGGCGATCCCGTCGAGCTTGTCCTCCATGTCGGCCGTGAATGTGTCGCTGATATAGGTCGGGAAGTTGTCTTCCAGGAAAGAGGACACCACGTCGCCGGTGTCGGTGGGCTTGAGGGACTTGTTCTCTTTCTCCACATAGCCGCGGTCCTCGATGGTCTTGCAGATGGAGGCGTATGTGGAGGGACGTCCGATGCCGCGCTTCTCGAGCTCCTTGATGAGGCCGGCTTCGGTGTAGCGCGGAGGCGGCTGGGTCTGCTTCTCGTCGGCGGCGATGGCGTCGGCAGATGTGGCAGGAGCAGTGGAAGTGGCGGACGCGAGCGCGAGCTTCTCGCCCTTAGCGCACTTGGGGAGATTCACTTCTTCGCCGCCGGATTCGGGGTCGGCCTTGAGCCAGCCGTCGAAGAGGACGCGGGAGCCGGTGGCTTCGAAGACGGGCAGTTTATCGCCAGCTACGTTCGCAGAGATCTTGGTACGGGCCATGACGGCATCCGCCATCTGCGAGGCGACTGCGCGCTGCCAGATGAGGCGGTAGAGCCTCTTCTGCTCGTCGGTGAGGCCGGCATTCTCTTTCTCGAAATGAGACGGGCGGATGGCTTCGTGGGCTTCCTGGGCGTTCTTGCTCTTGGCAGTGTAGGTGCGGAAGGAGAGATACTTGTCGCCGTAATTCTTCTTCACGGCCGTGCCGATCTGCTCGAGGGCCTGCGTGCCGAGGTTGGTGGAGTCCGTGCGCATATAGGTGATATGGCCGGCCTCATAGAGCTTCTGGGCGATGCCCATGGTGCGTGACGGCGTGAAGCCGTAACGGGTGGAAGCGGCCTGCTGGAGGGTCGAGGTGATGAAGGGCGCGCGGGGCTGGCGCTTGATCTCGGTCTCTTCGACGTCGGTCACGGCCCACGGCTCTTTCTTGGCTGTGGCTAGAATGCGATCCACTTCGGCCCGGTCGCGCGGCTCGATGGAGCAGATGAGCGTGAGCGGCTTCTTGGGGGCAGTCTGGAAATGGCGCCGGAGGGCCCAATAGGTCTCGGGCTTGAAGGCCCGGATCTCGCGCTCGGGCTCCATGATGATGCGCAGGGCCGGCGACTGGACGCGGCCGGCGGAGAGGCCGTAGCGGACCTTCTTCCAGATGATGCCAGAGAGGTCGTAGCCCACGAGGCGGTCGAGGACGCGGCGGGCTTCCTGGGCTTCGCGCAGGTGCTCATCTATCTTGCGCGGATGTTCGAGGGCTTCGTTCACGGCTTCCTTGGTGATCTCGTGGAAGGTGATGCGCTCCATCTTCTTGCGCACGTCCTTGCCGAGGATGTCGGACAAGACCTGGGAGATATGCCAGGCGATGGCTTCTCCTTCGCGGTCCGGGTCGGTGGCGAGGATGATCTCGTCGGCTCTGCGGGCGTTGGCGGCGATATCGTCGATGACTTCCTGCTTCTTGGGCACGATCTCGTAGTGGGGGATGAAGCCGCCCTCGATGTCGATGGCTTTCTTGCTCGACTTCGGGAGGTCGCGGACGTGGCCCACCGATGCGCGCACGACGAAGCCGTCCCCGAGATATTTGGAGATGGTCTTCGACTTCGACGGCGATTCGACGATGAGTAGCTTCATGGGTCGTGCTAAGTATTACATGATTGAATAAGAAAGAGCAAAAATTTTTCCTGCCGGCTTCTTTTCCTCGCCTGATCAGAGACAATTTTTTCGTCCATACGATTCATTGACATGAAATGGTCTGGTTTTTAAAACTGTTCCCAGAAAACCTTTATGCTGATTCGTGAATTGGGACATTCATTCTTGTGCTGGTCAATGAATTCTACGAGAGGAAAAGGTCAAGGCAAGGGTGAGGGCAAAGGTCAGGGAAAGTATTGAGGAAAAAGCTATCGGATCAGCCTGGCCATTCCGCTTATGTCAATCGCAACGACCCCCTTCAGCTCAAGGAGAGACATCCTCTGCCCGAGCTCGTGTATGGGTATTTTTGCCTTTCTGGCGAGCATATCTACAGTCAATGCTTCATAGGAAAGATGTTCAACGATAGCCAGCGAGTACGCATCGAGGCCATCGAGGGTCCGCTTATCTATAGTGCCGGCCTCCGGCCGCTCGAAACCGAGCGCTTCAAGCAGATCGGCGGCCGAACGTATGAGCGCCGCTCCTTTCCGTATCAGCATATGAGGGCCATAGGAAAGAGCGCCATCTATCGGTCCCGGAATCGCCAATATGTCCCGGTCGAATTCTAAGGCATGATGCGCGGTCATGAGCGAGCCGGACCGCTGGCCCGCTTCTACTATAAGAGTCGCGTGCGATAACCCGGCCATGAGCACATTGCGCGCGGGGAAAGCCCACTTGCCGGTCTGATATCCCGCAGGCCATCGGGACATGAGCGCGCCGCCGCTCTCTATGATCCTGCGGGCCAGCCGGGCATGTTCGCGCGGATACAGCTCATCCCATTCGAGGCTTGATCCAGGAAATGCGATGCAGTGGAGCCCGGCATCAAGCGCGGCTTCATGCGCGATGCTGTCTATGCCGATAGCCAGTCCGGAGACGATAGATATAGGGTAGCCTGCCAGGCCCTTCAGGATGGTGTTCGCTGCATCACGGCCATATCGCGTCCATTTTCGAGACCCGACGACGCATACGTATCTCTGGTCTCTTGATTCTGCAAGCCGGCCGCGCATGTACAGCTTCTGCGGCGGATTATGCATATTCTGCAGGGTGACGGGGAACTCGGAAAAAGCTATCTCTCGGATCGTGTCGTCGGGCATGTGGCGGGTTGTTGTTAAGGAACTTGGTAATCTGACGGAGCCGGGCCGAACAAAAAAGGCGCTCTGCGCCCGTCCATCCCTCTATTATAGCAACCCGGCCCTCATTCTGCTACAATTCTTGCCATGCTCGACATTAAATTCATCCGCGAGAATAAAGAGCTCATCGCCCAGGCGGCCGCCAAGAAGCATGTGAAGTTCGATGTCTCCGAGCTCCTCACGCTCGATGACAAGCGCCGCGCTCTCATGGCGGCAGCCGAGAAGGCCCGCTCCGAGCAGAACGCTGCAAACGCCGGTATCGCCGGGGCCGCTTCGCCTGACGAGCGCGCGAAGCTCATCGCTTCGATGAAGCAGGTCAAGGCTGGCTTCGAGCAGGCGGAGTCAGAGCTCAAGGAGGTCATGAAGCCATGGCAGGACCTCATGCTCCGCGTGCCGAACATCCCAGACATGTCAGTACCTGATGGTGCCACCGATGCCGATAATAAAGAGATCAAGAGCTGGGGCGACAAGCCGAAGTTCTCATTCGAGCCCAAGGATCATGTCGAGCTCATGACGGCTCTCGGCATGGCGGACTTCGAGCGCGGCTCCAAGGTCCACGGCTTCCGCGGCTACTACCTCACCGGTGCCGGTGCCCGCCTCTGCTTCGCCATCTGGCAGTACGCTATGGAATTCTTCGCGGATAAGAAAGGCTTCATGCCCGTCATCCCGCCCGCCATCGTCCGCAAGGTGAACCTCTACGGCACAGCGCACCTTCCTGGCGATGTCGAAGATTTCTATATGACCCAGGATGGCGACGCCCTCGCGGGCACGGCCGAAGTGCCGCTCATGGGAATGTACGCCGAAGAGACCCTTGATGCTGCCGCGCTCCCGAAGCGCTTCCTCGGCTTCTCGCCCTGCTATCGCCGCGAAGCCGGCGCCCACGGCAAGGACGTGCGCGGGCTCATCCGCGTGCATGAGTTCTACAAGTTCGAGCAGCTCGTCATCTGCGAGGCCAACCATGAGACGTCGGTCAGTCTCCACGAAGAGCTCAACCGCAACACCGAGGAGTTCATCGAATCGCTCGGCATCCCGTATCGCACCGTCCTCAACTGCGGCGGCGACCTCGGCCTGGGTCAGGTCAAGAAGTACGATATCGAGCTTTGGGTTCCCAAGGAGGGAACCTACCGCGAGATCTCGTCGGCCTCGTATTTCCATGATTTCCAGTGCCGCCGCCTCAATATCCGCTACAAGGATCCTGCTGATGGCAAGCCGAAATACTGCCACTCCCTCAATTCCACTGCCATACCGACGCCGCGCATCCTCGTCTCGCTTGTCGAGAATTTCCAGCAGGCCGATGGCACCATCAAGATCCCGCCGGTTCTGGCAAAATATTTCGGTAAGGCCGCTATCGGCGGGCAGAATATCGGCTGACCCTCACCATGAATATATACAAGCGAGCGAGCATGCCGCGCAGGGCCCAATCCAGATCTTCGCAGTCGCAGTCATTCGAGGGACGGAGGAAGCGGAGGATGATCTGGGGCGGCATCGTCGGCGCGCTCGGCTTCGCGGCCTGGCTCTTCATTTTCCATGCAGTCTCGTATTCGCAGTCGCTGGCTCTCACCAGCCTTCATGTATATGGAGCTGAAGCCGATGTCACGCCTGACTTGGAGGCTGCCGCCTACAAGGCTTTGGAGGGCTCATACTTCGGCCTCCTCTCCAAAGCCAACTCCTTCATATATCCCGCAAGCTCGGTTGCGGCCGCAGTGCAGGCCGCCTCTTCGCGCATAGACACGGTGAAGGTGAGCCCGGACGGGATGCACGGCCTCGCCATCTCCGTCATAGAAAAGACCCCTTCGGCCATCGTCTGCAGCGGCCTCCCGGACTTCGATGCCGACGGCGCCCTCATGGACGACGCCGCTTCGAGGGGCGACTGCTATTTCGCTGATGCTTCCGGCAAGCTCTTCAAAGAGATCCCCCCAGCGGTCCCGAGCTCGTACTCTGTATTCTATGCGCCGGCTATCTCGGACGATCCTATCGGCCGATATGCCACGTCCACGCGCGAATTCCAGGCCCTTCAGTCATTCGTGAACAGCTTGAGAGCGGCGCATATCATCCCGGAAGGCATCCTCGTGAAGCCGGGCGGGGAATACGAGCTCTACGCCAGGAATTCCCGTGCAGGGAAGGGCGGCACGGCTACCTCTTCGACGGCCATCATCTACTTCAATGACTCCGGATCGTTCGTGACAGAGCTCTCCAACCTCTCGGCCTTCTGGAACAAGATGGCGCCGGCTAACTTCGAGTACATAGACGTGCGCTATGGCTCGAATGTTTTCTATCGTCTGATACAATAGCTCCATGCAGCGGTTCTTCAACCTCGTCTTCGGCGGCCTTCTGGCCGTTTTCGTGGGAGTGGGCATCGCCTGGGGAGTGAAGAGCGCGCTCCGGACTACGCCGCAGGTGGTGGCCTACTTCGCGCCCAAGCCGTCTGATGGCACCATCGTCTCGGGTCTCTCCCGGCTCATCCGCTACACGGCTGATGAGGAAGAAGACCCGGCCGCGTCGCAGTCGGTCATCACGCCGGTGAAGCCCTCGGCGGGCGGCATCTCGGCCCGGGCATATATGATCCGGGATCTGACGACCGACACCGTCGTCGCACAGGCGAACCAGGACCGCCTCATGCCGATCGCCTCCGTGACCAAGTTCGTCACGGCCGCGGTCGCGCGCAAGCTCATCGCCGACGACGCCAAGATCCCCATAACCCAGGATGTCATGAGCACGTATGGGAATACTGCCGGCTTCCGAGTCGGCGAATCATTTGCGGCAAGCGACCTCCTCTATCCGCTTCTCATGGTCTCGTCCAACGATGCTGCCGAAGCCTATGCCCGCTACTACGGCCGTGCCCGCTTCATCAAGGCTATGAATGATTTCACCCAAGCCATCGGCGCCTACCGGACGTATTTCGCCGACGCATCCGGCCTGTCGCCCAAGAATGAGTCGACGGCAGGCGACGTGGCCATCATCCTCGGCTGGATCCGTGAGAACGATCCCACCGTCTTGAGCGTGACCGAGCTCAAGGCCAAGACCATCCGTGCTCATACGTGGGTCAATCCGGCCCACTTCCTATCGTGGTCGTACTATATCGGCGGCAAGAACGGCTATACCGACGAAGCCCTGAATACCACGGCCTCGCTCTTCACTCTGGGCCCGCGCAAGGACGTCTATGCGGTGGTGGTGCTCGGCAGCAGGAACCGCGATGGCGACGTGGCCGAGCTCCTCAAAAAGATCCAATGATGCTAGAGTGGCGGGCATGAAGAAAGGTACGAAAAAGGCTGCGAAGCAATCTTTCTGGCAGGCCCTGCCCAAGCCCTTTTTCGCCCTGGCGCCCATGGCCAACGTCACTGATAGCGTCTTTCGAAAGCTCTTCGCCAAATACGGGAAGCCGGACGTGACCTGGACCGAGTTCGTCTCCGCTGATGGGCTCGTATCGCCTGGCCGCGCGAATCTTCTCCACGATCTCGAATACACCCCGAAGGAGCGGCCAATCGTGGCCCAGCTCTTCACCGGCCATCCCGAAGCCATGAAGAAAGCTGCAGCTCTCGCCAAGAAGCTCGGCTTCGACGGGCTCGACATCAACATGGGATGCCCCGATCGCGCCGTGGAGAAGCAGGGAGGCGGCGCAGCCAATATCCTGAACCCGGCAAATGCCCTCAAGGTCCTCGAAGCGGCTCGTGCCGGCTTCGGCGGGCCGGTCTCCGTGAAGACCCGCATCGGCTACAACAAGATAGATCTCGGCTGGATCAGGCTCCTTCTCGAGCAGAAGCTTCCTGCCCTCACGGTCCACCTGCGCACCCGCAAAGAGATGTCCGAAGCGCCCGCCCATTGGGAGCTCATGCCCGAGATCGTGCGCCTGCGCGACGAGATCAGCCCGGAGACGCTCATCATAGGGAACGGCGATGCCGTTTCCATGGAAGACGCCCGGGCCAAGGCCGCCGAATCCGGCTGCGATGGCGTCATGATCGGCCGCGGCATCTTCGGCAAGCCCTGGTTCTTCGAGAAGAAGCCGAAGGAGCGTACGCCAGAGGAGAGGTTGAAGATACTGGTGGAGCATTCCAAGCTCTTTGAAAAGACGTTCAAGGGCATAAAGAGCTTCGCCGTCATGCGCAAGCATTTCAAGGCGTATGTGAACGGCTGGGACGGAGCGAAAGAATTGCGGGCCAAGCTCATGGAGGCGGAGGATGCGAAGGCTGTGACCAGGACTGTGAATGAATATTTGAAGAAAAATCTATAAGAGTGTTAGGGGCACAATTTTTTTC
>CAYSOS010000017.1:9884-10235 GCA_964432735.1 uncultured Candidatus Saccharibacteria bacterium | reverse complement strand
GGCCGCCGAGCTGGAAGGTGGTATATGGGGCAAGGGATACGTTCTCTTGGATGGTCATGGCAGAAGTCGACTACAATGGAATCAGAATCTGCCCTGATATGCAAACTTTGTGATCCGATCATATTGCGCCAACTGATGGCGACGGGTGCGAGCTCCAAATAATATGTCTAAATATAATGTGAGTACAGCCGTCGCCATCAGTGGGTACAATCTGACGTAAGTATACCCTGCCCGTTGACGCTGGCAAAGCCAGTGCTATACTTACATCCGTGAGTACTCTTGTGCGAGCACTCTCCAAATAAAGTCTACGCAAAGTGCCTCCCTCGGCGTCCTTTTGCGTCCTAGAGGACC
>CAYSOS010000017.1:5274-9874 GCA_964432735.1 uncultured Candidatus Saccharibacteria bacterium | reverse complement strand
CATGTCCCCTTCCACGATGCGTTCGGGGGCCCTCACGACGCGGCCCCCCCCGGCGGCCTTTGGCGTCCTAGAGGACCCTCAAAACAGGGGTCGGGATCATTCTCCAGCCTGAACCTGCTTGATCGCCGCCTCTATCTGGTCCTTGTATTCCGGGTGGGCCTTCTCTACACTGCGCAGAGTAGCGATGGCCGCAGAGACCATGCCTGCCTTGTATTGCGCCTGAGCCAGCTGGACCGCCACATTCACATTGGTCGGATCCGACGCGAGAAGCGCCTGCCCTACAGCCACTGCTTTTGAATACTCCTTCACGTACAAGTACGCCTGCATCATCTGGGCGGTCTGGAAGATAGCCGGGTCGTTGCCGAAGATCTGGTGGGCCTGAGCTTCCTTGCCATCGACGACGAGCGCCAGAGCGTAGACATTCGCGACCTGGGCGTTATTCGTCGCAGACTGGTATGCGGGGCCGAGAAGGGCCACCGCTTTGTCTGCCTGTCCCATGTTGATGTAGCTGTTGGCAAGCTCGAGGTCTATGGACTGCTTGGCGGGAGAAAGCTCGTGGGCAGTCTCGAAGAGGGCTGCTCCCTTGTCGAACTGGGAGAGCGAGTTATAGAAGGCGCCGCCGAGAGAGTACGTTCGAGCGTCTTTCAAGGGGGTAGCCTTGAGCTGATTCTCGAATTCCTTCACAGAAAGCTCGTAGAAGGCTTCCTTGGTCTGGGGCGGCACCTGCTGTTGATTCACTATCTGCACCGTACAGGACATGATCTGTTCGCGGACCTCTTGATTGGCTACATAGGTATTTATGGCGATCGCATTCTCGAAGCTGGAAGGGTCCGGAGCCTGGCTCGAACACGAGATGAGGCCGCCGATGAGATCCTGGTTGGCTTCGATGGGCCTGACGTTGAAGACGTACAGGACTGCCACCAACGCCACGATGATGGCCGGAGCGGCGATGTATTCGACGGCTTCGGCCGAGACGGCGGCGCGGCTCATCCAGGGGATCTCCCTGCCCTGGCGGAGGGAGTTGGCGAAAGCAAGGATGGTGAAGAAGAGGAAGTAGCTCGCCAGGTTATCGAAGACGAAGATGTTGTGGACGAAGTAGCCGGCGATGAGTCCCGTGAGGACGCTCTTCTCGCCCAGGGTAAGGGAAGACTTCCAGACGCCCATGAAGAACAGGACGTAGAGCGAAAGGTATGCGAGCAAGCCCACCAAGCCGGATGCCGTGAGCCAGTCGAGGAAGACGCTGTGGGCGCGGTCGAACCACTGCTCCTGGTTCCACATCTTCGGGTTATAGTTGGCGTTGAAGATATAGTTGAAGTTCTCCTGTCCCCAGCCCAAGATCGGGCGCTGGCTGAAGCCCGTGAGGGCCATGGGCCAGATGTAGTTGCGGGCCTGGCCCTGGGCTTCGGTCCAGGAGATGCTCGCGAGGCGGCTCAAGACTTCGCTCTTCTGGACAGCCGGGCTGTTCTTCGCGGCATAGAGCAAGCCTCCAAGGGCGATGATGAAGACGATCACGCCGACCGCAGACCAGCGATAAAGCGGCCTCCTGTTCTTGCCGAGGACGGCATAGATGAAGCAGGTGAGCATGATGCCTCCCGCCAAGCCGAGGATGGTGCCGCGGGTAGCGGTCTCGAAGACTTCAAAGGAGAAAAGCGCCGCGAGGATGGGATATGCCCACTTCAGGAATCCCGCGTTGGCGATCTGCCTGCCGCGGGCCACGAACCACATGTATCCGGCGATGCCGGCATTCAAGAGCATGTAGACGGCCATGTATGCCGCATTGCCGAGAGAGGCGTCGATGCGGACCGAGCCCTGGTGGATGGCCGCCCAGCCGAAGAGCTGGAACAGGCCGTACATGCTCACCACGAAGGCGACCAGAAGCTCGATATTGAAGAACCTATGCCAGGCGCGCCTGCCCTCTTCGCCCGAGCCGAAGATATTCGTGGCTACCATATAGAAGCCCCAGAGGTGGATGATGGTCATCCATCCTTCCATGCGCTCGAAGTTGGACCAGAGGCTGCGCAGAGGATTCACGCCGAGAAGGTCGGCAACGAGCGTAATGAGCGCGAACAGAGACACGGCGATGGTGAGCGGCGAGAGCTTGGGCCGGTATTTGGCGTCCATGACGGCAAGGACGAGCCAGGCGGCGAAGGCGAGCTCGACCAGGATGCGGAAGTAGAAGGCCTTGCCGGTGATGAACGGGAAGTAGTAGGAGTTGGCGACGATAAGCGGGAAAACCGGGATAAGGTAGAGGGAGGCGAGCGAAATAAATCGGGCGATCTTTTTGATAATCATGATTGGCAAAATATAGCATAATAGGGCCAAAATGTGCTAGCATAGCCCCATGTCTACGTCCGTCACGGTCATCCGCCCCAAGCGGCTTTTCCATCTCTCGGACCTGAAGGAGCTCTGGAACTACCGCGAGCTTTTCTATTTCTTCACCTGGCGCGACCTCAAGGTGCGCTATAGGCAGACGGTCGTCGGAGTGCTCTGGTCCATCCTCCAGCCCTTGATCACCATGCTGGTGTTCTCCTTCTTCTTCGGCAAGCTCGCCGGCGTGCCCTCCGACAACGTCCCCTACCCCATCTTCGTCTATACCGGCCTCCTCTTCTGGCAGTTCTTCTCTGACGCCCTCGGCGAGACGAGCAACTCCCTCGTCTCGAACAAGTCCATCGTCACCAAGGTGTACTTTCCCCGCCTCATCCTGCCAGTCTCGTCCGTCATCACCAAGTTCGTGGACTTCGCCATCTCGTCCGTGATCCTGGTCGGCCTCATGGCCTACTACGGCTACACCCCGCACCTTTCCGGCCTCCTCATCCTGCCTCTTCTTTTAGCTCTCACATTCCTGGCAGCCATCGGCCTCGGGCTTCTTCTGGCGGCCATAAATGTGAAGTACCGCGATGTCCGCTACGCCCTGCCCTTCTTCATCCAGCTCCTCCTCTTCGTGACGCCGGTCATCTACCCGGCGTCCATCGCCGGCAAATATTCCAAGATCCTTGCCCTGAACCCCATGATGGGAGTCATCCAGAGCGCCCGCGCGGCCCTCTTGGGCACAACGCCCTTGAATTGGAGCCTCATCGGCATATCTGCAATAACAGGCGTAGTCTTGGTCGCCATCGGCCTCGCGTACTTCAAGAAGACCGAGCGGTATTTCGCGGACGTCATATAATATGGACAAGCCCATCATAGAGGTCAAGAATCTAGGCAAGAAGTACGACATCGCCCACATGCGCGGCGGGTATATAGCCCTGCGCGACGTCGTCGCGAACGTCATAAAGCGGCCATTCTCATTCCTCGCTCATAAGACCAAGCAGGCCGTGGGCCTCGGCAAGAAAGAAGAGTTCTGGGCTCTGAAGAATGTCAGCTTCAGCGTGAATAAAGGCGAGGTCATCGGAGTGGTGGGCGCGAACGGCGCGGGCAAGTCGACGCTTTTGAAGATCCTCTCGCAGATCACCCCGCCCACAGAAGGCGAAGTCGTCCTGCGCGGCCGCGTCGGATCCCTCCTCGAAGTCGGCACCGGCTTCCACCCCGAATTGACCGGCCGCGAGAACATATTCCTGAACGGCGCCATCCTCGGCATGAAGAAGAAAGAGATCGCCGCTAAGTTCGACGAGATCGTGGCCTTCGCCGGCGTAGAGAAGTTCCTCGATACCCCAGTGAAGCATTACTCGAGCGGCATGTACGTCCGTCTGGCCTTCTCTGTCGCGGCCCACATGGAGCCGGAGATCCTCCTTGTGGACGAGGTCCTGGCTGTCGGAGACGCAGAATTCCAGAAGAAGTGCCTCGGCAAGATGGACGAGATCACCAGGAAGCATGGCCGCACCATCTTCTTCGTGAGCCACAACCTGGCGGCCATCAAGCAGCTCTGCCCCAAGAGCATCCTCCTCGAGCACGGCATGGTCAAGGAATTCGGCCCGTCTGCGGCCGTCATCGAGAAGTACCTGAAGAACGTTCCCGAGGGCGCCGTCATCCGCAAGGGAGACAACAAGGCCGCCCTCGTCGACTGCTCCATCGTGGACAAGGATTTGAAGAAGATAGAATCGGCATATACAGATGAGCGCATCGGCGTGAAGATAGACTTCGAGGTCTTCGATGACAGCCTGGACATATTCCCCAACTATTCGGTCCATACGCCGGAAGAGGTAGTGGTCATGCACGTCCTTTCGGACCTGCCCAGGTTCGGCAAGGGCAGGCATTCCGTCGTGAACTGGATCCCCGCCGATCTCCTCAACAGCAAGCGGTATCGCGCGAAGATAGCCATCATGTCGGCCAACCCCCGCACCGACCACGCTATACAGGAAGTGAACTTCGAGCTGAAGGAACGCGCCCGCACTAAGGACCTGCATGGATATTTCGGGTAGATCCACCGCCTCGTCCAGCCCACCACCGTGTTGATCCAGCCGAGGCTTTTCGAGCTGGAGACCACGTTCCCATGGATGGATTCATGGACCAGCGTGTAGTGCGCATAGGACACGAGGGCCAGCATCGGCGTGCAGGCCCAGAGCGGCAGGACGCGGGCGAGACCCAGCCAGATGACGCCGAGCAGGCTCGCCGGCAGGATGGCGGCCAGGGCAAGGGTCGGCCACGCCCCGGCGGGCCACCC
>CAYSOS010000017.1:0-5264 GCA_964432735.1 uncultured Candidatus Saccharibacteria bacterium | reverse complement strand
GACCGAGTGGAAAGAGCTCTAAAACCATGGCACGGAGGATATATATCACCTTCAGCGGCGGCGCATACGACGATACGACCAGGAAGATCGTGGAGGATGCCCCGCGCATGGGCGCAGACGAGGTCTGGGTCTATGACGACCAGTGGCTCAAGGAGACCCAGAAGGAGTTCTGCGAGAAGAACCGCTGGGCCTTCGACCATCCGCACAAGCGCGGCTTCGGCTGGTACATCTGGAAGCCGTATGTGATCCTGGACGCCCTGAAGCGCGCCAAGGAAGGCGATATCGTTCTCTACACGGATGCGGATACGTATCCCATCCATGACCTTTCGGTTTTGTACGAGACCTGCAAGAAAGACGGCGGCATCATGCTCTTCACGGTGGCCGCGGCGAACCAGCGGCAGTGGTGCAAGCGCGACTGCTTCATCGTCATGGGCCAGGATGATCCGAAGTACTACGATACGCAAGCGGCCGTGGCGCGATTCATCCTGGTAGAGAAGGGCCCTGCCTTGCCGCAGAAGCTCATGGAAGAATGGCTCACGTATATCTGCGATGAGCGCGCGAACACATTCGAGAAGAGCGTCCTCGGCCCGGAGTTCCCTGAATTCGTCGAGCACCGGTGCGATCAGGCCATCCTCACGAATCTGGCGCACAAATACGGCGTAAGGCTCTATCGCGAGGCGGACCAATCCGGGGAGCGGTTCTCGTACGACAAGGACCTGTATCCGGCGCTCTTCAGCCAGGACAGCAGCGTGGGCATCAAGTACAAGAGCACCACGGTGCCCGTCGTAGGCAGCAGGTATAGGAATATCGACTAACATGAAGGAGCACATTAAAGAAATATCCGAGATCTCGGGCATATTTTTCCCTTTCGATCAGGTGAGGAATATTTTCCAGGTGGGAAATGGACCTAGCGCATATCCGGAATTCCCCTTCGCAAAAGTGCATGCCGTATCGGAGAATGCCAATCTCCTCTCATACATGGAGACAGAGCGCCTGGGAGGAATAGATGTACTGTATATAGACGGGACAGCAGATGCGCAGAAGATCCTTTCAAGCCTTGGGAAGAAGCTCCGCACAGTGCGCTTCATGTACGTTCCCCTGAAGCCCGGCATGCGAAGCATGCTCCGCAAAGACTTCAGATTCTTCGGCTATTCGGCAAAAGGCGACAAATACTGCTATGCTATTTTCGTTAACAAAGATGTGGCGCCGAGATATCTCGGCATTTTACGCAAGCGCCTGAAACGTGCGCTCCATTCCCTATTTTCATGAAGATCACCCGCATACCTATATATAAGAGGCTGCTCGGCAAAGCGCTCCCGCGCGCATACAAGTGGAATACTGGCCGCACGAATATGGAGACGAACGGCGAGAAAGCTCTCATGGAATGGCTCGTCGGAAAAGCTGCCGGAACATTCACCTGCTTCGACGTAGGCGCGAATGTTGGCGGATATTCGGAAACTCTTTTGGCAGCCTGCAAAAAGGCTTCCGTCACGGCAGACATCCACGCCTTCGAGCCTGTAAAGAAAAGCTTTGAGGCTCTCGCGCAGAAACTTTCTTCAGAGAGAGGATTCAAAGCGGTGAACGCAGCGCTCTCCGAGAAGGCAGGCACGCTCCAGATCCACTACGGGGCCGGGGGAAGCACGCTTGCCTCCTTCTATAAGCGCGAAGTGCATGGGTCCTCGAGCGGCTCCGAATCCATACAGACCATGACCGGAGAGAGCTATGCGCGCGAGAACGGCATCCGACACATCGATCTTCTCAAGGTGGACGTGGAGGGCCACGAGCTCTCCGTATTCAAGGGCTTCGGGGATTTCCTCGACCCAAAGAATATCGGCTTCATCCAGTTCGAGTACGGCGGCTGCAACCTGGATTCGCAGACAACCTTGCGCGAGCTCTATACCCTGCTCGAGGAAAAAGGCTTCAGGGTGGGCCGCCTCCTCAAGGATCAGATAGAGATCCGACCGTATGCAGTTCAGATGGAAGACTTCGACTATTCAAATTACGTAGCCGTAAATCCTTCGCGCATATGATCATCGTCAGCATACGGGGAGGCCTCGGCAATCAGCTGTTCCAGTATGCCTTCGCTCGCGCGGAGGCAGAGCGGCTCAAGGCCTCTTTCGTTCTCGACACATCCTGGTATCCCAAGCCGGGCAGGGCGTTTCAGCTCGACAATTTCAACACGACATACCGCATGCAGCTGCCGAACCGCCTCCTGGCGAAATTCCTGAAGCTCTTCGTGTCGCGCTCGAAGATACATGAAGGCTTCTGGGAGGAGTACGCGCCGGCTGCCAGCATTCGGGATATTCTGCTTAAGGAGTTCATCCTGAAGGATCCTTCCCCGCGCTTTCAAGAACTTGCCGCAGGCTTGAGCGCCAACGCCATCTCGGTCCATGTCCGCCGCGGAGACTTCGTAGGCCTGCCGGGCAAGAATGTCCTCGGATATGCATACTATGACTTCGCTGTGCGGCGTATCATCGAAGCGAAAAAGATCGCTCATCCGCGCGTCATCGTATTCTCGGACGATAAGGACTGGTGCCGCGAGCATATGCAGACCCTGGGAGGCTTCGCGACAGAGGTCTTCGAAGATCCGGGAGTATCGGATGCGGAAGAGCTCGTCCTCATGTCTCGCTGCGCCCATAACGTCATCGGCAACAGCACTTTCTCGTGGTGGGCAGCGTTCCTGAACCAGAATCCGGACAAAATGGTTGCTGTTCCCCAGACATGGTACACCAATCCCGCCCGTAACGCCGAGACCCTGAAGGCGCTTATCCCGCCCGAATGGACAGTGATACAATAACGCCCATGACAGCCCCCATCGCCCTTTTCGTATACAACCGCCTGGATCACACCAAAAAAACCGCGGAGGCTTTGCGGAAGAATTTCCTGGCCACGGAAAGCGACCTTTTCATATTCTCGGATGGGCCTAGAGACGCTTCGGCCGCGGCAAAAGTTGCCGAGGTGCGCGCATACATCCGCACGATCCAGGGCTTCAAGAGCGTGCAGGTCACAGAGCGTCAGGAGAATTGGGGCCTTGCGAAGTCCATTACCTCGAGCGTGACAGACATGGTGAGCCGCTTCGGCAAGGTCATCGTCATGGAAGACGATCTCGTGACCTCTCCATATTTTCTCCAGTACATGAATGACGGCCTCGACATATATGAACAGGAGCCACGGGTCGCCTCTATCCACGGATATATCTATCCCGTCAAAAATCCTCTGCCGGAGACATTCTTCCTGCGCGGCGCGGACTGCTGGGGCTGGGCCACCTGGAAGCGGGCTTGGGAAAGCTTCCAGCCAGATGCTAAGAAGCTTCTCACGGAATTGGAATCCGAGAACCTTACCGGGGAGTTCGACTTGGACGGCGCCTTCGGGTATTCGGATATGCTCAAGCGGCAGGCTGCTCAAGGAAACTATTCATGGGCCATCCTCTGGCACGCATCTGCATTCCTGAAGGACATGCTCACCCTCTATCCCGGCACATCGCTCGTGGACAACATCGGCCAGGGATCGAGCGGCACGCACGCGGGCGCCGCTTCATACAAATACGAGTCGCTCGAATCGAGGAAGATCCGGGTCGGCGGCATCCCGATAGAAGAAAATAGGGAGGCGCGCGCAATTATCGCCGCATATTTCAGATCCCGGAAGCCGGGCATCTTCGCGCGCATCCTGCGCAAGCTCGGCGCATCTTCATGAGATCCGTCCTGAAAAAAATCCGCAGGATCCTGCGCCCGCAGAAGTATGGCTTCCGCGGAAGCTACTCGACGTGGCAGGAAGCAATGGCCCATTCGCGAGGATATGATAGCCCAGCAATTCTCGAGAAAGTTAAGGATTCCCTGCTCAAAGTAAAGCGAGGCGAAGCCGCGTACGAGCGCGACTCGATCACCTTCGACAAGGTCCAGTATTCCTGGCCGGTGCTCACAGGACTTCTTATAGTAGCCTCTCGGAACGGGAACCGGCTCAACGTTCTGGACTTCGGCGGCTCCCTCGGCAGCAGCTACTTCCAGAACAGGGGCATGCTCGCGCATCTTGCAGAACTGAAGTGGAATGTCGTCGAGCAGAAGAACTTCGTGCAGGCAGGCAAAGAGAATTTTGAAGACAGCCAGCTGAAATTCTTTGAGTCTATCGAAGATGCGGCAAAGAGCGGCACATCGAACGTCTTTCTCGCATCGAGCTCGCTTCAGTATCTCGAGAAGCCCTATGAGTTCATGGAGGGCGTGGCACAGCACGGCTTCGAGTACATCATCATTGACAGGACGCCTTGCCTCCCGGAGAATGACCGCATCACGGTCCAGAAGATACATCCGAGGATCTATGACGCGAGCTACCCGGCCTGGGTCCTGAACGAGAAGCGGCTCACTGGCATCCTGGCGAAGTCATATGAAGAGATAGGCTCATGGTCGGCGCCGTTCGGAGACATCGCCCTGCGAGGATTCATATTCAAGAAAAGATGAAACAAGGCATCGGAAAAACACATAAGGGATTTCTAGGATACATGGACCGCATGCGCTTCGATCCGGGCTTCGGCGGCATCTTTTTGAATCCCTTCTATTTCGCCCGTACGGGATTGCGGAAGAACATCAAGGCGCTTGCCCCGCGCCTCAAAGGCGCGGTACTGGACGCCGGCTGCGGCAGCAAGCCGTATAAGAGCCTCATCTCCTGCGACAGGTACGATGGCCTCGAGATAGACACCCCGAAGACCCGGGCCATGGGCATCGCCGAATATTTCTATGACGGCACTCATTTCCCCTTCTCGAATAGCATCTATGACGGAGCTCTCTGCAACCAGGTCCTCGAGCACGTCTTCAAGCCGGATGCGTTCCTGTCCGAGATCAACCGAGTCCTGAAGCCTGGCGGCCTGCTCTTGCTCACAGTCCCCTTCGTCTGGGACGAGCATGAACAGCCATACGACTATGCTCGTTATTCTTCCTTCGGCCTTGCACACCTTTTGTCCAAGCACGGATTCAAGATCCTCGAGCACCGGAAGAGCGTGCCCACGGCGGCCGTTATCTTCCAGCTCGTGAATGGCTTCATATACAAGAAGACGCATACCAAATCGCTCTACGTGAACATGATCGTCACGGTGATCCTCATGGCTCCGTTCAATATCCTAGGCCTCATCTTTGGCGCCATCCTGCCGACCAACAAGGACTTGTACCTCGACAACGTGGTGTTAGCCCAAAAGATATGACGCGAAACTTCTGCACACTGTTCGACAAGAATTTCCTGGCGCGAGGCATGGCCCTGCATCAGTCTCTTATGGAGCA
>CAYSOS010000016.1:0-10307 GCA_964432735.1 uncultured Candidatus Saccharibacteria bacterium | reverse complement strand
CTCAGGCCGGACGGGAGGATCCTCATAACCCAGTACAGCGCCCTTTGGGAGCCTGTCCTGCGCCTCGCCTCTGCGCTCGGCCTGCGCACTGGCCCGGTTGAGCAGAACTGGCTGTCGCTCCACGATCTGAAGACGTTCTCATATCTCGCCGGCCTCGATGTGGTGAAGTCTGGCACGAAGATGATCCTGCCCGTCTATATCCCGCTCGTGTCGGAGCTTCTCAACATGTTCGTCGCCAATATCTGGCCCTTCAGCCACATGGGCCTCTTCCACTACGCCGTCCTGCGCAAGCCGGAAGCCCGCGCGGAGAAGCCGTCTCTTTCTGTCATCGTGCCGGCCAGGAACGAAGCGGGAACCATCGAGAAGATCGCGAAGGAATTGCCGGAGCTCGGAGCGTGGACGGAGATCATATTCATAGAAGGCAATTCAAAGGACGATACATTCGCAGAGATAGAGCGCGTTACTAAGGCACACGCAGGCGGGCGCCGCATCTCGTACGCGAAGCAAGAGGGCAAAGGGAAGGGAGACGCGGTCCGGAAGGGCTTCGAGATGGCCAAGGGAGACATCCTCGCCATCTATGACGCCGACATGACGGTGCCGCCGGAAGAGCTCTCCAAATTCTATGACGCCATGGCCACGAACAAGGCGGACTTCGTGAACGGCTCGCGCCTCGTCTATCCTCTGGAGCAGGATTCTATGCGCGTCTTGAACTTCATCGGCAACAAGTTCTTCAGCATGGCCTTCAGCTGGATCCTGGGCCAGCCGCTCAAAGACACGCTCTGCGGCACCAAGGTCCTCTGGCGCGCGGACTAGGAGAAGATTAAGGCAGGCCGTCGTTTCTTCGGCGATTTCGATCCCTTCGACGACTTCGATCTCCTTTTTGGCGCGGCTAAGCTCAATCTGAAGATCATAGACATGCCGGTCCACTATAGGCCGCGCATCTACGGCATGACCAACATAAGCCGCTGGAGCCACGGCTGGCTCCTCCTGCGCATGACGGCTTTCGCCGCATGGAAGCTCAAATTCATATGAATCAAGAGGGACACAAAGACTATTGGCTCATCGGGCTCGTGATATCGCTCATGGCCGTCCTCGGCCTTTTCAGGCTGTACATCGGGCCGAATATCCTCGGCGATACATTGTCGTATGTCGATACCATGGATGTCCTTGCGGGACATGCGGCGCCGGCAGGCTTCGTGCCGAACAGGGTCATCACTACCTTCGCTCCGATGGAGATCGTCCACTTCTTGGCGCCGTACTTCGGCGGCGTGTATGGCCCGTGGTTCGCCTTGAACTGCCTCTTCTTCGTGCTCATCGGCATAGTCTTCTTCAAGCTCCTTGATTCCTTCTTCGACAGCAAGCCTGCAGCGTACTTGGGCACGCTCTTTCTCGCTACCAACTACGGCTTCCTCATCTTCGGCCCGAACTATCTCATGGATATCGGCGGCTGGAGCTTCTATATCTTCTCGATCTATTTCCTCTGGCGATATGCGCGCTCAAAGCGGCATAAGGACATCCTCCTTGCGGCGCTCATGGTGGGCGTCGGCGGCCTCTTCAAGGAATATGCTTTCTTGGGCGCTATCGCCATCGCGGCGTATCTCATCCTCGAAGCCTGGCCGTCCTTGAGGACAGTCCAGGGCTGGAGAGAATTCATCGTGAAGAGTGTTTCATCTGCGATCGTAGCGCTCGTGCCAGTCGTGCTCCTCTATGTCTGGGCATATCACCGCTTCGGATACACCTACGCGAACTGGTTCGGTTCCAACGCCGTGCACTATATCTACCCGTCCCGCGTGAAGGAATATATAAAAGCCTTCGGGTCGCTCATCAATTTCCTGGCATTCCCGGTTCTGGGCGGTGCATGGATCGCTCTACGGCAATGGACAGGGAAGGCGATCCCAGGCCTGACAAGAGAAGCGAAGATCTTTTCCACGGCATTCCTCGTCTCATTCCTGCCCATCTTCTTCTGGCCGGCCATCACCCAGAGGATACTCACTATCACAGTGCCGTTCGCGGCGTTCGTGGCCTGCTTCTGCTTCAAAAAATACCAGCATCGCTGGTACCTCTTCTTGCCGCTTCTCGCGCTCTATGCGCTCGCGACCTTCTTCATGGATTCGTACATCCTGAAAGCAGTCAACCTGCCATTCTAGGTACAAAAAAGCCGCTCGAACGTATCGAGCGGCTTGGATCAGACAGAGAGCCTTTTGTCAGGCCGTTTCTTTGGCAGGCATGAAGTAACAGAATGCGAGCCCGGCCCATGCTCCGATGGAAAGCCCTGCGAGCCACCAGAATCGCTGGTCGATCAGGCAGGTTCCAAAGGCCGCCGCCGAAGCGAAGCTCAGTTCCGGAATGGAGAGGACGCTCGGCCGCATCCAGTAGGTCCGGATCCAGTGATCATGACCGAAGTCCCGAATGTAGATTTCCCGCTTTGAAAACCCATGTCTTTCGCGGCCGTGCACCCCGAACATGTCGGTCGTAAATGGCCAGAAAAACATAAGGCCGCCATACGGACCGGTCATATCGTGCAGGTAGTGCATGAGCAGGCAGGCCGCCGTAACGCATCCCCATCGCTGCCCTCCGATCAGTCCAGCGACAAAAGCGCAGGCTGGGATCATGAGAAGAGGGAAGTGGAAAAGCGTCGTATGGTGATCGATCTGCTCGCCCTGCTTTTTCATGAATTGGCTGGGCAGATCGATGTCCGGGAGGAGGCCGAGAAGGCCGCCGATAATGGCATGGAGCGCTGTCGCTTGAATGCCGAATCCGTGCAGGATCCAGACGCACAAGAAGGCGCCCAGACAGAAATCCAACGCCGCGACCAAGCCGTTGGCGATGAGCTTCTTCAATTTGATAAGGTTCATTAGTTCCCCTGTGGTTGTGTGTTGTTGCCACAGGAAACCTTACCATGTTTATTGCTTTTTGGCAAGAATATTCTTGAACGATTCGCCGCGGGGGAAGCTTGCGATGAATTCGCGGATATCGCCGATGGGCGTCACGGCCTCCGCTTCTTCGTCTATGACGGACAGGGAAAAGCCGAGCGATGCGAGCTCCGAGAGGTACGCCTCTGCGGACTCGCCCATCTTGGCCATGGAGCGGGGATAGACTTCGGTGAAGATGATCATATTCGGGCTCTGGCGGATGGTTTCCTTCATGCCGCGCAGGACGACGGGCTCGGCGCCCTCGACGTCGATCTTGAGCACGTCTATCTTCGCCGAGCCGAACTGCTTCAGGGCCTCGTCCAGGGTCTCTGTCTTCACGGTGATGACCTCCTTCGAATGCGGATTCTTGGCGAATGAATGGTGGCCCTTGTTGTATTTTTCGAGGTAGAGCTCGCGGGTGCCGGAAGTATCGGAAAGGGCGGTGTTGAGGGTCATGATATTTTTGCTGCCGTTAGCCCTGGCATTCTTAGAGAGAAGGTTGAAGTTCTTCGGCTCTGGCTCGAAGGAGAAGACTTTGCCTGCCGGTCCTACCTGCTTGGCCGCGATGAGGCTGTAGTAGCCGATGTGGGCTCCGATGTCCACCACATTCATGCCGGGCTTCACGAGCGAGCGGAATACGCCGGTCTCAAAGGGCTCGAATTTGCCGAGAGCGAGCGCGCCCGAAACTGCCATGTCGCTCGGATCGAGATAGATGATGCCGTCTGGGGTCGTGATCTTCTCCGGCACCATGCGCTTCACTGCCGCGCCCAGGATATCGCGTGCGATAGGGATCTTCCGGGCGGCGTTATAGATCTTCGAGGGAGCGGATTTCGGCAGGATGGAAAGGGCTTTCTTGGCCATCGATCCGAGCCCGCTCTTCTGGTTATTTCCGGCGTTGTCGGCTATCATGTGTGTTCACGAGTATACTATCAAACCCACGGCCATGAAAGCTCCCCGACGGATCGTCCTCATCCCGACCTACAACGAGAAGGAGAACATCCAGAAGATGCTTTCGAGGCTCCTGCCCCTGTATCCGGACATAGAGGTCTGGGTCATCGACGACAATTCGCCGGATGGCACGGGAGATGCCGTGAGGAAGATCGCCGAGAAGGAGAAGCGCGTGCGCCTCATACACCGCAGCGAGAAGAACGGCCTCGGTGAGGCGTATAAGCATGCCCTGAAGATCATCCAGCCCATGCCGGACGTGGATGCAGTTCTCACCATGGATGCAGACGGCTCCCATGATCCTGCCCGAGTGGCTCACCTCTTCGATGCTCTCAAGACTCACGATCTCGCCATCGGCTCCCGCTATGCCGAAGGTGGAGGCGGCATGAAGGACATGGGCATGTATCGCGATTTCTTGAGCCGTGGCGGCAATCTCTACGCGAGGCTCATCATCGGCTTTCCGATCCGCGATTCGACGGCAGGCTTCGTAGCCTTCCGCAAAGCCGCTCTCGAGGATATCGACCTCTCTTCCATCGCGAGCTCCGGCTATTCGTACCAGATCGAGTTCAAGAACAAGTTCCTGGAGGCGGGGAAGACGCACGTGGAGATCCCCATAACCTTCTACGACAGGGAGATCGGGGAATCTAAGATGTCGGGGAAGATCATCAGGGAAGCGGTCATATTCCCCTGGCGCATCGTGGGAAAGCGGATGGCCAGCCGCTCGGGGCTGTGGTGGACGGCTCGGCGCCTCGGAGTGTCAGCCTTCTTTCTCTTCGCCGCATTCTTCTCCCTTTATAAGCTTACCGAGAGCCCGCCAGTCTGGTATGACGAAGGCATCTATACCCAGCTCGGCATGAACGTCGCTTCGTACGGCGTCTCCGGCTTGAGGCTTGACCCGACCGCTATCACCAAAGTTCCCCAGCTCACCGTGGGCTACCCGCTCATCTATCCTCTGGCGCTGGTCTTCAAGCTCTTCGGACAAGGGATCCTTCAGGCACGCCTCCTCATGGTCGCATTCCTCATGGCCTTTGTGGTGGCTGGCTATGCTCTTGTGAGGAAGATATACGGCCCGACCTTGGGCCTCATGGCTCTTGGGCTTTTGGCTACATTCGGCCCGTTGTATGGCAATGGTAAGAGTGTGCTGGGCGAAGTGCCGGGCCTGCTCTTTGTGGCGCTCTCCATTCTCTGTTTTGAAGCTCGGAAATCCGCTGGCAGATACTCGGGCGTGTATCTTGTTTTGTCTGGTCTGACTGCCGGCCTGGCCGCTGCCACCAAGCCGTACTTCCTTGTCTTCCCGGTTGCTATCGCCATTGCGGTTATCGTGGAATATGTAAGGAAATCGATACGCATCAAAGATATATCCATACTCGCCATCTCAGCCATCGTGCCAATCGCGATCTGGCTCGCCTTACAGTTCGGCAGCGCCCAGGCAGGCGACACATTCTCGCGCTACGTCAATCCGTACCGATACGGAAGCCTGACATCCGTGATTCTTGAGAATATCCGCGGCTTGGTCGCAGGCATCGGCCCCTTGTACCTCCTGGCCATGATGGGAGTCTGGACGCTTTCGTTCTGGCTGGCCTGGAAGAAGCGCGTGCGCATCTCCATGATGGAGATAGCGGCGTACTCATTCGTGATCATATCGTTCCTGGCATTTCTCCGGACATCTGGAATGTATCGCTATATCTTCCCGGCCCAAGCCATTTCCATACTGTTCTTCGCGCCTGCCGCCGCACGCATCCTCGGTCTGTGGGATAACCGTCTGACGGCATTTGTGAAGCGCTGGAAGCTCCTGCATGTCACCGTGCTTCTCTTGATCGTCTTCGGGGCATACCAAGTCCGCTTCGATTCATGGGTGGCCCAGGCGTACGGCTCCAGCAAGACTGCAGAATGGCAGGCCCACTTCGCATCAATGGCGAGCTCGACTGCCGAATTCTTCTACGACGCTCCCGAGGTGGCCATATTCAAAAAGGATCCGAATTATTTCCAGCTCATCGTGCCAGGACCGGGCCTGACGATCGGGGAAGCGAACTTAGACGCCCTGAAAAAAGGCGTGCCGAACGAGGTAGTCATCGCCACGGTGAAGCTCCCAGATTTGGGCACGACCACTCTGAAGAAATATACTCACGCGGAGCAGTTCTATAAGTACACCATTCTCACGCGCTAGTCCTTCTTGAGCTCGAGGATGACGATGCCCAGGAAGAAGGGCTGGAGGAGGTATACCTTGGGCGAAGGGACGATGGCGCCGCCGATGGCCTTCAGCTGTTTTTTGGTAAAGAAGACCTGCTCGGTCCAGGGCCAGAGCGGGCGCAGGAGCTTGGGCCGGGTGAGCCAGTACCAGGGCGTATAGAAGGACAGCCTGTACGGCACGCTGATGAGGGCGACGCCGCCCTTTTTGAGGGCGCGGAAGTGCTGCTGGGCGACGAGCAGAGGATTCTCGAAATGCTCCATGAGGCCCTGGCTCCAGACGACATCGAAGGCGTTCTCATATTCGCGGGGGATGTTCAGGCAGTCTCCGATGACAAATCTAGTGTTTGTGGCTCCGGCTTTCTCTGCGGCTTTCTTGGAGAGCTCGAGGGCTTCGGGAGAGATGTCCAGGCCCACGACTTCGGCAACTTCCTTTGCGAGCGAGACGGTGAGAGTCGAAGTGCCGCAGCCGAGCTCGAGGAGGCGCGTCTGGGGAGTGATATGCCTCCGCATGAGCCTCCGGAAGAAGCCGTTATAGACATGCCGCCCGCCGTTTATAGCCGCGGACATGAGATTCCTGCGCTTCCAGATTGCCTCCCAGGACCCGCCGCTCTCTTCTACGTTCGCTTCGTTGATCATGGCAATGCCGGACAGTATATCACGGGATAAGTGATGGTATACTATATCCTCATGAAGCTCTGCTATTTCGGCTTGTATAATCCTTCATTTGGCCGAAATGCGGTCTATATCTCGGGCCTGCGCCAGAATGGCGTGGAGGTTGTGGAATGCCAGGATGTATCGCCGGGCCTGTCGAAATTCTTCAAGCTCTGGAAGAAGCATAAGGAGATCCTTGCCCGCGGCCGGTACGATGCCATGATCGTCGGCTACCCGGGACACCTGGTCGTGCCATTCGCCAAGTTCCTGGCAGGGAAGAAGCCCGTCATCTTCGACGCCCTCTGCACTCTATATGAAGGCGAAGTCCTGTCCCGCGGCAAGAACAATTTCTTCACCAAGCTCTGGGTGGGATTCGTAGACAAAATGGCTGTGAAGCGCGCAGACGTTATTCTCGTTGAGTCAAATGCCCAGCGGGACTATTTCGTCGAGAAGTTCAAAGTCGATCCTGCCAAAGTCCGCCGCGTCTTTACGGGCGTGGACGAGAATGTGGTGAAGCCGGACCACTTCATCCCCAAGCGCTCCAAGTTCACGGCTGTCTTCCGCGGCAAGTTCCTGCCGGAAGCGGGCATCAAATATATCGTCCGTGCCGCCAAGATCCTGGAAGACCGCGGCGTGGACATCCTCGTCATCGGAGACGGATTCCTGGAAGGGGAGATCGGAGGGCAGGTAGACACCCTGAAGCCGGTGAACCTCTACTGGATCCACAAGCATCTCCCGGCCGAGAAGCTCTACTACAAGATGCAGGAGTGCCATGTCTCCCTGGGCCAGTTCGAGAAGCATGAGCGGCTCTCGAGGACCATCCCGCATAAGGCATTCGAGTCGCTGGCGCTCGGATTGCCATATGTCACGGGAAAGGCCGGAGGCATCTCCGAACTTCTCACGGACGGCAAGGATTGCCTCGTGACCAATCTCGCGGATCCGGATGATATCGCCGTGAAGATATTGAAATTGAAGAACGATCCGGAGCTCGCTGCCACGCTCACAGAGAATGGCCTGAGGCTTTTCAATGAGAAGCTGACAGTTCGCGAGCTCGGCAGGGAGATTATGGCTATCGCCGCTGGCCTTACGTCCGCTTCCGCCAAGGCTGTCATCCCGCAGCAGAAGGCGCGAGTGAGGATCTAAGAGAAGAACGACTCTATCTCCGCGCACACGAACTCGACTTCCGCATCCGTGAGATACGGATGGATAGGAAGCGAAAGGATGCGTCCAACCTTGCTTTCAGTCGTCGGCAATTTCACTTTGTCATATTCGCTGAAGCACTTCTGCTTGTGGATGGGAATAGGGTAGTGGATGAGGGCATCCACACCCTTCTCTTTGAGATATTTCTGCAGCTCGTCGCGCCTCTCGATTTCTATCACGAAGAGGTGATAAGCATGTTCCGTACCAGCTCTCGTTTTGGGCAGAGTCACTTCTTCTATAGAGCCAATCTTCGTGCGATATATACCCGCGATCTCTTTTCTGCGGGCATTGTCTATATCTAAGTATTTCAGCTTCTCCGAAAGGATGGCCGCTTGCAACTCGTCCAGCCTGCTGTTGATGCCGTACATCTCATGCTCGTACCGGGTCTTCTGGCCGTAGTTGCGGATCATGCGGCATTTCTCGGCTAGGATGGCGTCGTCCGTCACGATGGCGCCTCCGTCGCCGAAGCCGCCGAGGTTCTTGGTGGGGTAGAAGCTGAAGCATCCCAAACAGCCGAAGCTGCCCACCTTCTTGCCCTCGTATGCTGCGCCATGCGCCTGGGCGCAATCTTCTATAACTTGCAGTTTATGCTTCTTGGCAATCGCCAAAATCTTCTTCATATCTGTAGGCTGACCATAGAGATGGACGGGAATGATGGCTTTGGTCCGGGAAGTAATCTTTCTCTCTATGGCTGCCGGATCCAGGTGAAAATACTCGTCTATATCTGCGAAGACAGGCGTAGCTCCGACAGCGCGGATAGCCAAAGCCGTAGCGACCGCAGAAAGAGATGTGGTGATGACTTCATCCCCCGGACCGATATCGAGGGCCATTAGGGATATCTGGAGTGCTTCCAGGCCGTTCGCCACGCCGATTGCGTGCTTGGATCCGATATATTTCCCGAAAGCTTCCTCGAACCGCTTCACCTCCGGCCCCAGGATGAAATATCCGGAGGCGAGAACCCGCTCGACGGCTCCCTTGATGGCAGCCGAATGCGCCTCATATTCTCGTTTGAAATCATTGAAGGCGACTTTCATTGTTTTTATCTCTTCGCCTTGACCCACTTTTTGAACTCATCGTAGTCGCGGATATAGTCGGATGCGTCATAGTAATCGTCCGCGATGACGCCGATGAGGCAGTCGTCGGAGAAGTTCTCCATAGTGTGCCAGAGGCCCGCTCCGAGGCGGATTCCGCACTGCGGGTCCTTCATGCGGATGGTCTGCTTCTGCTCGCCGTCGTCGAGGCCGAGGTCGAAGGAGCCTGTGAGGCAGAAGATATACTGCTCCTGCCGCTTATGGGCATGCTTGCCGCGGGCGGATGTCCTGCCGGAGAGGTTGGAGATGAAATAGAAGCGCTTGAAGGGGATAGGGACGTTCTTCCCGCTCTCCCCGATGACGAGAAGGCCGTCTTCCTTGTCATCGAACTTCTGGAGCTTCACCACTCCCGAATATTTAACGAGGATTTTTTCCATAGCGTAGGAGTATATATTGCTTGATGAAGCGCAGGATATCAAGCCTCTTTACGAGGCCGAAGCTCCAGCCGGGCTCGATCTCCCGGAGCCGAGCATATGCGACAGTGAGAGCTTCGAGATATCGCCTGTAGATGGCTATGTCGTGAACGGTGACGGGATATGCCCGGATGCGGCCGCCCAATGCCGCGTATATCTTGAGGCCATGAAAATGGTAGAAGATGAGTTCGAATTTCTTCCCAGTAGCCAGCTCGATGCCCGAGAACTTCGTCTCTTCGGATGTGAAGGCGAAGCGGGCGATGTTCCACGAGGCCACGTTCGCTCCCGGATGCTTCAAGACATAAACCCCCTTGAAGCGGGTGGGCCAATCGTTCAGGTAGGTCTGGTCGCCGAGCTTGCCATTCTCGTAGCGGTTGAAGCACCACTCGACGACACGGTCTTTCCACCAGCGTAGGGCTTCCAGAGCATTCGCGTCATTCTTGAAGATCATCATGCCCACGTTGTAGATGCCGCTCATCTTCTCGCGGTCCTTGTGCTTGGCCGAGTATCCGTGCGGGATAAGGAGGATAGAGCTCGTGCCGAATTCCTTGTATATCTCTTCCGGCGATGCGTAGAAATACATGTCCGCATCGAGGTAGGCGATGGAGTCCATACCGGGGTTCTTCTCGAGGATATGGAGCGGCAAGGCAGAGCTGAACATCCAGCAGTATTCAACGTCACTGCGCTTCGGCTCCCGGGCTTTCAGGGACCGATCATTGAAGTGTTTGGAATCACCCACATGGGGAACGGATTTCTGTATCTCTATGAACTCCAAGGATCCCGTCTCAAGCTTCTCCTCGAGACTCGCGCAGTGGACTGGCATCAGGATCGCTATCTTTTCAAGGACGGGCGGCTGAATCCGGACTACAGCGGACCCTACATCCTGTTAGGCAAAGCCTATTTCA
>CAYSOS010000015.1:6794-10621 GCA_964432735.1 uncultured Candidatus Saccharibacteria bacterium | reverse complement strand
AAGGGCCAGTACCAGCTCTCCACAGAAGGCAAGGCGCTTGTGGTCGGCGCCGTCATGAAGCACCTCTACGCGACAGCCACCTGGCAGAAGAAAGAATACGCCATGAAGCAGATCATAGAGAACCAGATTCGCGCTCTGGCCCGCCATTTCATGGGGAAGGAAAGCTCATACAAGGCATTCGACAGCATTGATCTCCGCCTGGAGATCGGCACGGTAAGCAGCGCAAGCGATGAATAACTTCCCGTCCGTCACGGTTGTCTTCTGGGATACGAGGAGCTGGCGGCATGCCGACAGGGCAGCTATCTGGTGCAGGGACTACGGCCTCCGGCAGGTGAGCCGAAGCGTCTTTGCGGGTGAGCTCTATCAGAAAGAGAAGGCCCAGCTCAAGGCGAAATTCGAAAGCCTCTTCACCCTGAAGACAGAAAAATTCTTTTTCATGGGATTGTGCAAGTCATGCTTCGATGAAGGCGGCTTCAACCCTGCCTTGCGGCAGAAAATAAAGGATATGGCCACCTTCGAGCTGATTCAGGCTTCATAAAATGGCTCACTATCGTGCTCCTGCATACCTATGTCCGAAAAAGGACATTGTGCAACGAAGAGAACCGATCTCAGAAAAGAGAAAAGTTTTTAGAATTCTCCGTCAACACCCAATGCCTCATGAAAACAACGCCACGAACTACGTAGCCGCGGGGTTTGAGGCCCGGCCTCTTTCTTAAAAAGAAAAGAGGCCGCCGAGTAAGAATCGGACGGCCTCCGAAAGCCTCGCGGCTTTGCCTGACGATGAACTTGCAGCCACTTTTGCAAGTGAACCGCAAATCTGCCGTTGATTTTTACACATTCGCCCCTGTTTGGTCAAGAGCCGAGTGGATAAAATCCGGCGAAATCGCGTGGGCGCTTGTAAAGCGCGCTGGCCTGCATACCTATGTCCGAAAAAGGACATTGTGCAACCCATCGAAGGGGCATGGGAGCCTGCATACCTATGTCCTAAAAAGGACATTGTGCAACGCTTTGAGCCTGTTCATAAGTGTAATTCTAGGATTGTTCTATACTTAGCACATGAATACATTCCCCGTGGACGTTTTATTGATAAGCCTGGCCGTTGCGATTGCATATATGATGGTTTGGTTCGTAGTAGCGCTCATTCTTAAGAAAAATGATGTGGCAGATATCGCCTGGGGGATCGGATTTTTTGTGGTATCAATGGTTCCGCTTGCGTTGGGAGGCCCTTCTGTTCGTGGATTGTTTGTGCTGGCCCTCATATTCATCTGGGGTGCGAGGCTCTCGGCTCACGTGCTTGCTCGCAACCGACACATTGGAGAAGACCCTCGGTATACTCAATGGCGTCAGAAGTGGGGCACGCATCAGGTGCTTGGCACCTTTCTTCAGGTCTTTTTGCTCCAAAGCATCTTTTTATTCCTTATCGCCACGCCGGTTATCATGATAGTGGCCATGAAGGGCGGCGGACTCACGGTATTTGATATCGTAGGCGCACTTGTATGGCTTATGGGATTCTTTTTTGAATCCGTCGGCGACGCACAGCTCAAAGCGTTCATTGCCAATCCCGAGAATAAGGGCCGTCTTATGGACAAGGGTCTGTGGGCGTACACCCGTCACCCGAATTATTTTGGCGAAGTATCCATGTGGTGGGGGATTTGGATCATTTCCCTCGGCATGCCGTTTGGCGCATATGCCATCATTGGTCCGCTCGCCATTACGTTCTTGATCGTCATGGTTTCGGGCATTCCGCTTGCGGAAAAGAGTCTCGCTACCAAGCCTGGCTTCGAAGAATACACAAAGAAAACAAGCGTATTCTTCCCGATGCCGAGAAGATAGCTGCGATCGCAGTTTGATTTCAGCATCTTTTTCAGATGGGAAGGGTTAAAAATGCTATCCACTTTGACAGTCTTTGCGGCCATGCTAGCCGTGATATTATTACTACCAAGTTTCGATGAAATACTATTTTTGTTGAAGCTCTTTAGTATTAAATAATGACAATGAAAAAAACCGCAGCGGTTCTCGTAGGTTTATCAATGCTCCTTCCGGTCATGGCTCAGGCTGACATCGTCCAGCTTCAGTCGTCGGCAGGATCCAGCGCCTCGGCAGCGACAGGCCCGATCGCCTGTTATGACTTCTCTCAGACCCTGAAGATGGGCTCGAAAGGGAATGAGGTGCGCGCCCTTCAGTCGGCGCTGATCCGCGAAGGCTGGACCATCCTTGCCTCCGAATATGGCATGTTCGGCGCTTCGACTCAGACAGCTGTCCTTGCCTTCCAGGGCAAGTACGCTTCGATGATCCTTCCAGATGGCTCGGCTCCGACCGGTCTCGTCGGAAGGAACACTCGTGCGCAGCTCAACGCTATATACGGATGCGATCGCCAGATGGTGAATGCTATGCCGATGACTGGTTCTATGTCTTCCGGCTCTGGCCTGGTCTCCTTGAAGGTCCAGAACATCGCTCTTGATCAGAGGGGCGTCACGGGCACGTTCTGCAATAATTCTAATGCAGCTATCCCCGTCTTTCCGGTCCGATTGCGCTTGAATGGCATCAATCGCGATTTCAGCGTGACCAATGCTACCAACGCTGGCGCATGTGAGACGCAGACGGTGCCGTATAGCGCCTGGGGCCTGAGCTATGACTCCGGCTCGACCTATGGCGTCACCGCGATCCTTGATCCGAATGCTACGTATAAGACCTCGACAGTGAGCTACCTATCGGCCGGAACGACGACCATAGTAGTGCCGGCAGTCTCAGGCTTCCAGCTCGCTGTCCGCGGCGTCACCCTCAAGTCCTCTGGTCTCCAGGGCACGTTCTGCAACCTCGGCACGCAGGATGTCGTGAACTTCCCGGCCCAGGTGACCTTGAATGGCATAAGCCAGATGCTCGATGTCACTACGGCTCACGTCCATGGCACCTGCGGAACGATCACCTGGCCGTATAGCACTTGGAGCTTCGCTGGCCAGCCAGGCTCTCAGGCGAGCGTCTCGGTCAACATCGACCCGAACAATATCTACGGCGATACGAATAGGCTCGACAACTCTGCAAGCCTCGTAGGCACGATCTAGCCCGGATCGACTGACAGTACGAAAATCCCCGCCCTGCGCGGGGATTTTTGATAGAATGGGGGCACGTATGAGAGTATTCTTCTACTGCCAAGCCCAAGGCACGCCGGACAAGGCGGCTTTTCAGCACCAGATTATCGTTCTTGCGGAGGGGCTACGACAGCTCGGTATCCGGTATTATTCAGACAAGGATTACTGGCGTCTTTCGCCGGATAGGTCGGAGTATTTGTTTACCTGCGATCCACAGGTCGGTCCTGCCGACTGCGATGTTGTGGTCGTGAACTCAACGTGGATGCATTATACCGGCGCTCTGCCGGAAGGCCTGTTCCGTCCGGATAGGAAATATCTCACCGCATATATAGATGACGATGATCGCTTATATACGCGCTCCTTGGAGCCGGAATCCCGCCGATTCAACGTTATTCTGCGGACTCATTTCAATAAAAAACACATATACCCGCAGAATATCCTGCCATGGCAGTTCGGTTTTTCGGAACGGCAGATAGAGGCCTTTGGGGAATATACTCAATATGCTAAGAAATCCGGCGGGGCGATCTGTAATTTCAATGGACAACATTCGGTGCGGCGATATGTCAAAGGAAGATTCCTGCCGGGCTTCGAGAAGGTGTTTCCTATAGACTCTCGGACCGATATCAAGCCGGATTCGACTGTAAGCGCCCTCGACACTATGCTGTGGGAACAGACCGGCAGGCGGCACAATCCTGGTTATTTCGTCCGCATGAAAGGCGCCCAGGCGTGCCTTGCTTT
>CAYSOS010000015.1:0-6784 GCA_964432735.1 uncultured Candidatus Saccharibacteria bacterium | reverse complement strand
TCGGCGGATATTTTTCAGCTTCGCATCCGCGCCGTCTCCCTAATTTTCTTCTCGGAAAAATGAATGCGCTCATCACTAAGCTGCGCCTGAAGACCGGCACAGTGATCCAATTCGACAGCTGGCGCTTCTGGGAGTCTCTTCTTGCGGGATGCGTCACCCTTCATGTGGATCTTGAAAAATACGGCGCGGTGTTCCCAGTCATGCCCGAGAATTGGAAGCACTATATAGGCATAGATCTCGACGATATCGAGGGCTCGCTTGTCCGTATCAAGGAAAATCTGCCGCGTTTCTCGGAGATATCAAGGGCTGGCAGGGAATGGGCTTTGGCGAACTACAATCCAAAAATCGTAGCCGAACGGTTCCTGGAAATCATCGAGGAGCGATCTCGTTGACCGCCCGCACTGGATGTGCTCAAATAAAGCGTCTCTCGTTCTTTTCAACCTCAACCCGATCGCAAGATCGATAACTCAAGGAGTCTTATGTCTTGGTTAGATAAATGGGCCCTTAATAGGGTCGTGAATCGCATGACCAAAGAGGGGCCTCAGAGCCCTTTTGCAAAAGAAGCCTTTGTCAGAACCCTCAAGCTCATGCCTGCGGTACCGAATGTACCGGGCCTCGAAATCCTCACCCTATTGGCGAGGACGATGGTCCCGACATCATTTGACTTCCTGCTCATCAACGAAGAAGGCAAATTCCTGCTTACCCGCAGGGATGAGCATGATCCGTATTATGGAGGGAAGCTCCATCTTCCTGGCGTTTTCTGTGAGTCGGAAGAGAATGGTACGCTGAGGCAAGCCAACCGCCATGCAGTCCGCGAATTCGGCGAAGGCGTCAGGATCCTCTCTATCAAGCATCTTGCTGCTCTGGACAATCGGGACTGCAAACGGATCCCTCACTTCGCTCTCCTGATCGTCTGCACGTATGCAGGCACTCCCATTGGGGAGTGGCATGATACGATGCCGCCTGATCTGGCCTCGATCCACTATAAGTATTGGCCGGTGATCTCTGAGGTTCTCAAGGATCGCTCCGATTATCGGATGGCTGTCGATATCACCGCGCGCTGATGCTGCGCACTGCGCAAGTCCCTCAGCCCGCTTCCTCACCGGAGCGGGCTTTTTTATCGGCCACACAGCCTCGGTTGTGTGCTTTAATATACCTATGAAAAGAGGCTTCACTCTGATAGAGCTCTTGGTGGTCGTCTCGATCATTTCCATGCTCGCGAGCGTCGTTCTGGTGAGCCTCGGCCAGGCACGCCAGACGGCCCGCAATTCAGTCGACATCCAGAATCTGGCTCAGCTTCGCACGGCTCTCGAGCTGTACAAAGGCGTCCACGGCCATTATCCCTATACGGGCCAGGCTGAATATTTCAGCAGCGATCCGCGGCTGGCGGACGCGTCCTGCGTGCAAGACCTCGCCGGCACTCACTACTGCGCCGACTGGATACCCGGCCTTGTGGCCGAGGGTTTCATGGCCAAGCTGCCGGATTTCAAAGATGCCGGAAAGACTTCCATCACTGATGCCGATACTTTCTATTACCAAGTGGTGCACGGATGGGGCAACTATGGGAATATCGACTGCGGCGCCAACAGCCCGACCTATCTCTATCGAGGCGCGTACAGCGCGTACAAAGTCATCGTCGCCTGTCCGGAAGGCGGTTTGAAGAACAATGGATTCACAGATCAAGCCCGGCCGACGCAGGCATACGCGATCTGCGTCGTGGGCACCACGGCGGAAGAGCCGGGAGGAGGGAACAATCCTGAGCTCGCTTGCAGCGGCTACTGATTGACTCAGTCTTCCGCAAGTGGTACTTTTTAGCGCGGTCTAGTTTTTCTTGGCACCTTACACAATCAACACAACTGAAAGGCAGCATGTCAGACATCGATACCAGTCTGGATACTCAAGAACGGATCAAAAAAGTCCTTGCTCTTCTCGAGATAAACAACCTGATGAACATGGTCCATGTGTACCTTTTTCATCATCGAGAACGATTCCTCCGTGGAAGATGGGATCCTCGCAAAGACAGCTTGGTCAATCGGGTTAAAACGGAGCTGCAGGAGATGGATCCAGCGCATCTTCATTTCGACACCGAAGACTGGCGATGCGAGATCCTGCAGGCCTGGCATCACACCACGCTCTTCTGGGTCCTTTGGTCGGAAAATGGCTTGGATGAGCAGGAGCGCACTGATATGGCGCATACGCACCTCGCTGAGCTTGAGCTTACAGAATGGTTCCATGCTCCGGAGAGGCAGCGCGAACAAGCCCGCCTCTCCAGGATATGGCGTTTCATCATGAATGGCGATCTCGACCAAGTCGAAGACTGGATAGGATCGCTCGCGCTCGAAGAAGACAGGCTTACGGCCAGATGCGTCTTAAGCGATTACAGGCGCTACGGTTCGCGGTCCAAGGGGGTCAAACCCTTCTGCGAAGTCAGGCTTCGCGAACCGAATCCAGTTCTCCCTCTCGCAGTGGCTTGAACTTCCGGATATGTTCGGATTCAGCCCTCTATGACAGATCATAGAGGGCTTTTTTATCTCACTTTTCCTCATCTTGGACAGAAATGGCTTTGATGCCCTGTGATATAATATAGGGAATATGCTCGTCGAAGACACCCAGCTGTATAAGTTCATTCTCGACTCCGGCCTTGTCTCCAAGGAAGACCTGGAAGAAGCCAAGAAAGAGGCGGACAAGAAGGGCAAGCGCCTCGGAGATCTCCTGGTCACAGCGGGAAAGATCACGCCGGACAACCTGCGCCGCATGCAGGCGTACATGCTCGGCATCCCATTCGTGGACCTGAAGGGCAAGAAGATCCCTTTCGAGACCCTCTCTCTCATCCCGGAGCCTATCGCCCGCTCCCACAATATTGTGGCCTTCAAGAAGGGGGATACCACCCTCGAGGTGGCCATGCTCGACGTGGACGACCTCTCGGCTATCGAGTTCATCAAGAAGAAGGTGAACCTGAAGATCCTGCCGCGCCTCACCAATGCTGACTCCATCAAGGACTGCCTCATCCAGTACCAGAAGTCCCTCAAGGCCGAGTTCGGCGACATAATCCAGAAGGAGACCGAGACCATCAAGATGCTCTCTGATGAGAAGGGAGAAGCCGTTTCCGAAGCCGACCTCAAGAAGATCGCAGAAGACCTGCCGGTGGTGCGCATCGTGGACACTCTGGTGAAGCACGCCATCATCCAGGACGCGTCAGATATACATATCGAGCCCATGGAAGAGCAGGTCCTCGTCCGCTACCGCATAGACGGCCTTCTTCATGATGCGATGGTGCTGCCCAAGCAGGCAGGCCCGTCTATCTCCGCTCGCATCAAGGTGCTATCGAACTTGAAGCTCGACGAGAAGCGCCTGCCGCAGGATGGCCGCTTCAAGGTGGATATGAACAATGAGAAAGTCTCATTCCGCGTCTCTATCCTGCCGACATACTACGGCGAGAAGATCGTCATGCGCCTCCTCAAAGAAAGCGTCTCCGGCTATACCCTGGAATATCTCCGCTTCCACGGCTCCGGCTTGGACCGCATCCACAAGGCCCTCCAGCTCACCACGGGCATGATCCTCACCACCGGCCCCACAGGTTCCGGTAAGACCACGTCGCTCTATACCATGCTGGATATCCTGAACCAGCCGGACGTGAACATCTCCACCATCGAAGACCCTATCGAATATCAGATGGCGCGCATCAACCAGACAGCCGTGCGCCCGGAGATCGGCTTCACCTTCGCGAGCGGCATCCGCACGCTGGTGCGCCAAGACCCTGACATCATCATGGTGGGCGAGATCCGCGACAGCGAGACGGCTGCGCTTGCCGTGAACGCCGCTCTCACCGGCCACTTGGTGCTCTCGACTCTGCACACGAACTCCGCTGCAGGCGCCATCCCGCGCCTCATGGATATGAAAGTAGAGCCATTCCTTCTGGTGTCTACGCTCGATATCGTCATCGGCCAGCGCCTGGTGCGCAGCCTCACTGATACTAAGGCTCCCTATTTCTTGAGCAGGGACGAGATCGCTCAGCTGGAAAAGCTCGCGGATATGGATAAGGTCCTCAACGATCTGAAGGATGAGAAGATCGTGAAGCCGGACGCCACCTGGCCGAAGATCCAGTTCTGGAAGCCGACAGCCGGCTCCGAAGACGACGGCTATAAGGGCCGCGTGGGCATACACGAAGTCCTCAAGATGAGCCCGGCTATCCGCGATCTCATCATGAAGAGCTCCACCACGGCAGATATCGAGGCCCAGGCTCGCAAAGAAGGCATGCTCACCATGCTCGAGGACGGCATCTTCCAGTGCGTGCAGGGGCTGACCACTATCGAGGAGGTGCTCCGCGTCGTTTCAGAATAATCTCATACATCGCATATGTCACACTTCGTTTTCAAAGCAAAGAAGGCCACGGGCGAGATATATAAAGGCGAGAAGGACGCCAATGACCGCTTCGAGCTCTATAAGATCCTGCGCGAAGCAGGGGAGGAGGTGGTCTTTGTCGAAGAGAAGGCCTCTTCCAAGGGCCTCAAGGTGGAGATCACCCTCGGCGGCTTGCTCGGCAGGGTGAAGACCATAGACAAGATCAACTTCGCCCGGAACCTCGGCCTCATGCTCGAGGCGGGCCTCGCTCTTTCGCGCGCCTTGTCGGTTCTCGAGCGCCAGTCCAAAAGCCAAGGGCTGAAAAAAGTCATCGCCGAAGTGACCGCGAGCGTGAATACCGGCATGACGTTCTCGGATGCCCTCGGCAAGCACCCCAAGGTCTTTCCGCCCATCTTCATCTCCATGGTCCATGCCGGCGAGCAGTCAGGAACTCTGGCGGCATCCCTCAGGTCCATCAGCGACCAGATGGATGCGACGTTCACGCTCACGCGCCGCGTCAAAGGCGCCATGATCTACCCGGGCGTCATCATGACGGTGATGATACTCATCGGCATACTGATGATGATCTTCGTGGTGCCGACCTTGCTCAAGACCTTCACGGAATTGAACGTGGCTCTCCCGCCCGCTACCCAATTCGTCCTGACGCTTTCGAACCTATTCCAGAATGATGGCCTCCTTGTGCTTCTCGCGATCATCCTGGTGGGCGGATCGCTGTGGTATTGGTCCAAGCGCGATTCGGGCAAGAAAGTCTTCCACAAGCTGATCCTGAAGCTCCCTGTCGTCGGCCCTCTCACGCACGAAGTGAATGCCGCGCGCACGGCCCGGACCTTGGCTTCGCTCCTTTCTTCCGGCGTCGAAGTGGTGGAATCCGTGAGCATCACGGGCGCCGTGGTCCAGAACGTCTACTTCCGGGCTGTCCTGAAACAAGCCGAAGAAGCCATTCAGAAGGGCGAACCCATGTCCAAGACCTTCCTTCGCCAAGAAGACCCCCAACCGACTTTACTCTGCGGGATGCTCTCTGTGGGCGAGGCGACCGGCCGCATCGGCGAGATGCTCCTGAACGTGGCTCATTACTATGAGACCGATATCGAGCAGAAGACCAAGGACATGTCGACCATCGTGGAGCCTATCCTCATCGTCATCATCGGCGCGGCCGTCGGCTTCTTCGCCATCGCCATGATCCAGCCGATGTACTCGCTCGTCGATGCAATACACTAGACGCACAAAAGGATTTACTCTTGTCGAAATCGTCGTGGGAACGGCAGTCTTCCTTATCGTCGCTATTTCCGCATACAACGCCTACGTGTCGCTTATCAAGTTTGCCAACGTGAGCCAGTCGCGCGTTCTCGGCGTTGAGCTTGCGGATGAGCAGTTCGAGATCATCCGCAATATGCCGTACGTGAATGTTGGCCTCACCACAGGCATTCCCATCGGAGTCTTGCCACAGGACCAGACCCTCACGCGCGGGGGATTCACATACAATGTCCATCTCATCATCCGCAACTTGGATCTTTCGACTACCTCCGTCCAAGCATCGAGCAGGCTCGTCGAGGTAGATGTGAACTGCACATCGTGCGCCAATTTCACGCCTATCAACCTCACGGGCCAGGTGGCTCCGGCCAACCTGGCTTCTGCGGGCAACGGGGGAGCCCTCGTCGTGGAAGTCTTCGATGCTGCCGGCGTGCCTATTCAGGGCGCAAACGTCTTCATGCAGAGCACCGCGACATCTTCGATAACCGACACGGACACGACCAACAAAAAAGGCTTCCTCTCCATCGTCGGGGGACCGCCGGGCGTGCACGCATATCGGATCATCGTTACGAAGCCGGGGTACTCAACGGTGCGGACGTATCCCTTAGGGGGAGCGGGCAACCCCAACCCTACGCTGCCGGACGCCACGGTCGCTTCGGGAACCGTCACGCAGGTGAGCGTATCGATAGACAAGCTCTCGAACTTGAAGTTCTCCGCGGTGACCCTGACCTGCGCTGCGGTGCCGAACTTCACGTTCAATATGACTGGCGCCAAGCTCATCGGCGCCGGTGTGCGCAAGTACTCGCAATCCTTGGTGACAGGCGGCGGGGGCTTGCTCACGCTCCCCGATATGGAGTGGGATACATACACGATCGCCCCTACGGATGCTTCATATGAAGTCGCGGGCATCACGCCATTCAATCCGTTCGCCCTGAACCCTGGCAACACCCAGTCGGTCCAGTTCGTCGTCGTTCCGAAGAATCCCCGGAGCCTCCAGGTGTCGGTGGCCGACAACGTCACCAAGCTGCCGCTTTCTGGCGCTACAGTCACGCTCACGGATGGCGGATCCTATACAGAGACGAATCTCACTGGCCAGGGGTATGTGAGCCAGACAGACTGGTCAGGAGGATCGGGCCAGACCGATTGGAGCATAGGGGGTGCTAACAAATAC
>CAYSOS010000014.1:0-10905 GCA_964432735.1 uncultured Candidatus Saccharibacteria bacterium | reverse complement strand
CGCTGCAGGAAACGGCCGTTTGGCGCCCTGCGGCTTGTAATTAAGGAAAGCTGCGATATCGCCACCTTCGGCGATGAGCTCGCGGGCCTTATTCTCCAGTTCCGCGACGGCGAGTCCGGGACGGACCATTGCGGCAAGCGCCTTCAGAATGGCGGCATGGCGATGTCCGCCCTCCCGCAGGACGGCTATGTCCTTCTTGGTCTTGATCGTGATCATGGGTCAAGCCTACTCGAGGCCGAGCGCCTTGGCAACATCCTTCCAGACCGCTTCGATGGACTGCTCGCCATTTATATCGAGGAATCGGACATGCGGGCTCGTGCGATAGTATTCGATGGTCGGTACCACGTCTGCCTCATACGCAGCCTTGCGGACTTCCATGACCTTCTCGTGGTCGTCTGCCCTGCCGCTCGTCTTGGCGCGGAGCATCAGGCGCTTATGAGATTCGCCGTGATCGACGTCGAGATATATGACCCAGGGCTTCTCGATGCCGTAGAACGGGAATACGCCGTCCAGGAGCTTCGCTTCAAGCAGCTTGCGGGGAGTGCCATCGAAGACAAGCGGCTCGTTCCCCGTGTATCTATCGCCGATAAGAGTGGCCCACATGTAGACGCACATGAATTCGGGCATGAGGAAGCCGCCTTCGACGATCCTCTTGGTGAGGCTGGCCGTATATGAAGACCCTTTTACGAAGTTGCGGAATTCCTGGCCCGTCTGCACATACAAAGGTGAATTCTTAGGGTCCTTTTCCTGGAGCTTCTTGATGAGGATGTCTGCCTGGGTGCCCTTTCCTGCGCCATAGCGGCCGACGAAGATATATGCCTGTGGTTTCATACAGATCAGTATATCAAAAAAGCGGCCTCTCGGCCGCTTTGTTTCTAATATTCGCGCATCGCCACCTGGGCATCGATCTTCTTGAGGAGGTCGAGCATCACAGAGACCACGATGAGGAGGGCTGTGCCGCCGACAGCGAAAGACTGGGTATTGTCCGGAGAGAATGCCTGGATGAGGAGCGGCAGGATGGCCACGATGCCGAGGAAGAGCGCGCCTACGAGAGTGATCCTGGTCACGATGCTGCCGAGATGGTCGCGGGTGTGCTCGCCGGGGCGGACGCCGGGGATGAAGGCGCCGGAGCGCTGGAGGTTCTCGGAGATCATCTGGGGATCGAAGGTGACGGCCTGGTAGAAGTAGGTGAAGAGAACCACCATCACGAAGTACGAGACCCCGTATATCCAGGATGGAGGCGTAAGGAGGATGGCTGCATGCTGGGACCATGCGGCAAGGACCGGATGGGCGCCCCACTTTGCGAGCGCATTGAAGATGATCTGCGGGAACAACAGGATGGAAAGGGCGAAGATGATGGGGATGACGCCGCTCTGGTTCAGGCGAAGCGGGATGTAGGTAGAAGCGCCGCCGTAGACCTTGTTGCCGCGGACCTGCTTGGCGTAGGTGACCGGCACGGAGCGCTCCGCTTCCGTGACATAGATGACGCCTGCGACCGCGAGGATGGCGAGAGCGAGGACGAAGACATAGAACGGCAGATTGGCGAAGCCGCTTGCTACGAGCTTCTGGTAGTTCTGGGCGAGATCCAACGGCAGGCGCGAGATGATGCCGGCGAAGATGATGAGAGACACGCCGTTTCCGATGCCGAACTCGGAGATGAGCTCGCCGATCCACATGAGGAGGATGGAGCCTGCGGCGATGACGACGACGTTAAGGGCGAAAGCGAAGGTCGTCAGGTGCGGCAAGACATTCTGGGACTGGAAGAGCACGATATAGCCGATGCCCTGGAGGATAGCGAGCGGAGGAGCGAGAAGGCGCGAATACTGCGAGAGCTTCATGCGGCCTGCCTCCCCTTCCTCGTGCATGAGGGCCTTCCACTTCGGGAAGACCATGGTGAGGACCTGGATGATGATGGATGCGGTGATGAAAGGGCCGACGCCGAGCATGACGATGGAAAGGTTGGAAAGGCCTCCGCCCGAGAAGATGTTGAGGAAGCCGAAGAACTGGTTGGAGGTGAGGAGCTGGGAGAGGGTCGCCGGGTTGACGCTCGGTATAGGGATGGTGGCAAGCAGCCGGAAGACGACCAAGGCTCCGACCGTAAAGCCGATCCTCTTGCGGAGAACCGGGTCTTTGAAAGCCGTTGTCAGTTTTCCGAAAAAGTTCTGCATGTTGTATGTATGTTATTTCTTCGCGGGCGCTTTCTTCTCTGCCTTGGGTTTGGGAGCTCCTGCCTTCTTTTCGGCCTTTGGGGCCTTCTCGGCGGGCTTTTTCTCGATCTTCGGAGCTTTATCAGCCGCAGGCTTCGGTGCCTCTATCGGCGATCCCCCAGATCGTACTGGTGACTTCTCTTCTGCCCTCGGGCGGATGAGCTCTACAGAGCCGCCAGCCTTCTTGACCTGGGCCTCTGCGGACTCGGAGATATCGCAGCCGGAGATCTTGAGGGCGATGGTGAGCTCGCCTTCTCCGAGGATCTTCACGCGAGGGATCCTGCCGGACCATGTGGCGATGACGCCGTTCTGGACGAGGATAGCCGGGGTGACGGAGTCGTTAGCCTTGAAAGCTGCCTGAAGGACAGCCGTGTTGACCACGACCGGCTTCTGGAGGTTGGTGACGACGGTCTTGTTGGAGTTCTTGCCGCGTCCGCGGAGCTTCGGGAGCTTCTTGATGATGTCGCGCCATTCCGGGCGGCGCTTGTTGCCGGCGCGGGCGCTCTGGCCCTTGCCTCCGCGGCCGGAAGTCTTGCCGCGCTTGCCGCCGCGGGCGACGGTCATGCGCTTCATGTTCGGGTGGACGCGTGTGAGTGAGTTGATCTGCATGGTAGTGGTATGAAAACGCGATTATTTCTTGCCCTTCAAAGCCGCCCGGGACATGGGGATGAGCTGCTGGAGGGCGGCGATGGCGACGCGGGCGTTGTTGAGCTTGTTCTTGGAGCCAGAGAGGTATTTTGCGCAGACATCCTTGATGCCGGCGAGCTCGATCACGGCGCGAGCCGAAGATCCAGCGACGACGCCAGAGCCCTTGGCCGGGAAGATCTTGATCTTTGCGCTGGACCACTTGGCTTCGACAGCGTGCGGGATGGTCATCTGGGCCGTGAGCGGCACCTTGATGAGGTGCTTCTTGGCTTCGCGGGTAGCCTTCTCGACTGCGAGAGCCGTATCTGTTCCCTTTCCGAGGCCTACGCCGACGCGGCCCTTATGGTCTCCTGCGACGACAGCCACGCTGAAGTTCATGCGGCGTCCGCCAGAAGTCACGCGGGTGACGCGGCGGATGTCGATGATCTTGGAATCGAACTCGGGTTTGACGCGCTCCCGGTTCTCGCCGCCGCGACCGCCTCCCCTATTGTCCCTGCCGCCAGAGCGCTGGCCCGGAGCGCCTGCGCCGCGAGGTCCGCGGCCGCCCGTAGCGCCAGCCGATGCGTCGCGCATCCTGCGGCCTGGGGTGACCTTGCCAGCCGGTACCGGAGTTGCTGTCGCCACTACCGGAGCCGTGCTCAAAGCCGCCTCCTTCGGAGCTGCTGCATCGTTATTCTTCTGTATGTCCTGTTCTTTCATGATGATTAAAATTCGAGCCCTCCTTCGCGAGCCGCGTCCGCTACGACCTTGATCTTGCCGGCGTAGAGGTATCCGTTGCGGTCGAAGACGACTTTGGTTATCTTAGCCGCTTTTGCCTTCTTGGCAATCTCGGCGCCGACTTCCTTGGCGCGCTCGACCGGGGTCGTGCCCTTCACAGTCCTCGAGTCCGTGGAAGCGAGGGTGTGGCCCTTGGCGTCGTCGATGATCTGCGCATAGGTGTACTTGTGCGACTTGAAGATGGTCAGGCGAGGGCGCTCTGCCGTGCCGGAGATCTTTGCGCGGATGCGCGCCTTCCTGCGTGCGAATATTGCCTGTTTGTTCTGGAGAGTGCTCATGATGGTTTATGCGGCTTTCTTGCCTTCCTTCCTGCGGATGACCTCGTCCGAGTAGCGAACGCCTTTGCCGAGGTACGGCTCCGGTTTCTTCTTGGCACGGATCTCTGCAGCGAACTGGCCGACCTTCTCGATGTCCATGCCGGAGATGGTGATGTTGTTCTTCTCGGAGGTCACCTTGAGATCCTTGGGGATATCCATATTGACCGGGTGCGAGAACCCGAGAGCCATAGCGAGGACCTGCCCCTTCACATCTGCCTTGTAGCCGATGCCTTCGACGATGAGCTTCTTCTCGAAAGGCTTGTTGACGCCATCGAGCATGTTGCGGAGATGAGCGACAGAGGTGCCGAGGAGGACTCCGGTCTCCGGAGCATCGTTAGCCGGGGCAACGGTTATAGCGCCGTTCTCGATAGCGATCTTGATAGACGGCTTGAACTCCTTGGTGAGAGTTCCGAGCGGGCCTTTCACGGTAACCACGCCGGCCGAATACGAGACTTCGGTCTTAGCGGGAATGGTGATGGGCTTTTTTGCGAGGCGTGACATTGTAGTATTGAAAATTACCAGATCTTGAAGAGGACCTCTCCGCCGACCTTCTGCTTCCTGGCATCCTCATCGACCATGATGCCCTTCGGAGTGGAAAGGACCGTGTTTCCGAAGCCGGAGCGGTAGACGCGGATATCAGACGACTTCTGGTACACGCGGCGGGACGGCTTGGAGATGCGGTCGACGCCGTGGATGCGAGCGCCGGATCCCTCGAAGTAGAGGAGGCCGATCTCGAGATTCTTGTTGAAGAGCTTGCCGGTCGTAGCCACAGACTCGACATAGCCGGCCTTCTTGAGTGCCTGAACGACGTTCTCGGCGTATTTCGAGTAGGGCATCTCGACCATCGGCTTCTTTGCGTCCGAGGCGTTCTTGAGGCGGATTATGAGGTCTCCAATGAGGTCGGTTACCATGAGGATTTTCTTATGCCGGGAATGACGCCTTCATTGGCGAGTTCGCGGAAGCAGATGCGGCAGAGGTCGAAGTCCCTCATATAGCCGTGCTTCCTCCCACAGCGGAAACAGCGCCGAACCACGCGCGAAGCGAACTTCGGCTTTTTCTTTGATCGCGCGATGACTGATGTTTTCGCCATACGAGGGTCCTCCATACCGTTCTTCCCGAAAAATAAAGGGGATTGGTCAGCTGTTCCCTTTCGGGACGGGGCTTCCAATCGCTAAATCCTCGAAAATACCGGGTATTGAGAGGTATGGGGATACTAGCAGAGCCATAGAATAGCGTCAAGCTATGGGTAATTGCTCTTCCAATTTATGCGTATTGCCATGTTTCAACATGCCAAGATAGGAGATTATGGACTCAGATTTGGGGTTATTTCTAACCACCTTCAACATCCTGCGCTTGGTGGAAGTCCGTAACACCCGATGGTCCGGAAAATGGACCCACCCCAGGAAATCCACTCCTGAAGCAAGTGTCTTGATAGAAATCTTGTTCGGATGCAGAGTCAGCTTAAGACACTCACGTAGATAACTGCTAATTTCCGGGACCAATTCCCTTAGCCCTTCTCTATTGCGCGACAATACAACAAAATCATCTGCGTATCGGATATAGTATCGAGCCTTGACTACGCATTTTATAAACCAGTCAAATTGATTCATATATGCATTAACAAGAAGCTGAGATGTCAGGTTGCCGAGAGGTAACCCTTTCCCTGGAGCGCTCTGAAAACTATCCACTATCTGGCTTATAAGTAGACGGGTATCCTGATCAGAAATATATTTTGAAACACATCTAACCAAAAGTGCATGGTCAATCGACGCGAAGAACTTCCGTACATCACATTTCAATACCCACAGTGTTTTTGTGTTATTCATACTCGCCTTTCGCGCATACATCTTAAACTTGTCCAATGCCTTGTGAGTTCCCTTGAACCGCCTGCAGGAGTACGAGTCATAAATAAGTCTTCTATCGAAAATAGGATAAATGATCCTGTATATCGCATGGTGGATCAACCGATCGCGAACAGGTGCCTTATGGATGTCACGAGGCTTCGGATCGGATATCTCAAAAGCATGGTAGCCGCCATGCTGATACGTCTTGTTTTTCAATTCAGAATGAAGGATGAGTATGTTGTCCAAAAGATTTGATTGAAATTCTTGAACATCTCTTTTCTTGCGCTTACCTTTTAGGAATTCCTGCCAAGCAGCAAGCAGATTTTCAACAGAGATGATATCGTTATAGGTGATATGACCTCTATTCACAATCCGAATAGTACGCCCCCCCCCCAGCTTTTTTCAAGCATCTAGGCTTGTCCCTGTACTACTAAAATTGAAGGATGCCTACGGAATATGGCAGCAGTATCTACCTCATTTTCCCAAATCCCATAGGTTCACTCTTGGCTCGAGAATAGAAACTATATTTTTGGATTCAATCGAGCAAACATTTAAGGCAAGTTACAGCACTACCGATGGAAAACTCTTGAAGTTAGAAGCGGCTATGGCAAGCACCGATCTTCTGAAACTACTTCTTCAGTTAGCATGGGAAATAAAAATGATCGACACAGGAAAATACATACATTTAGGAGAACATTTGCTTGAGATTGGAAAGATGCAGGGCGGTTGGCGACGACAGATTGTAAACAAAACTCCCGGAACAATGTTCCGGGAGAAACAGAAAGAGTAGCGAACGGCGAGGAAGCGATAGCGCCGAGGCCAGCCGTCGTCGAACCAATCGAGGCCCAGGTCCCGTACCGAGTCGTCCCTGTCGAGGCACGCTACGTAGCGGTCGCCATCAACCTCAGCAACAGAACCCAGAGCAACGATCGGAAACTCACGCTGCACATCGGGATAGGATACCCCGAAAGCTAGCAATTCGTGAATCGTAGCTGGGCGATAGTCTTTCTTGTCCATCTCGATAAGTACGTTTTCCGAAGAAATCGTGCAATCGAGATGAAAAAGCTCGGTATCGAGTTCAATCATGTCCCCCGCAGGCACCGGAAATCGCTTTTCGGTGATGTCGTCATTGACCCAATCGTACTTGCCAGCCTTGATCATCTCCTTGAGAGGGAGATGATGATTGACAGTAATACGGAAGATCTTTGAGACCTTCTCTGCGACTGTGTTGGCAGCGGCTCTCACCGCTTCCCAGGGATTCTGCTTCTTGAGAAAGAGCTTGAGCGCTTCGTACCATTCTTGGCAGTTTTCACTCGCGAGCTTCTCGTTCAGATCAGCGTAGAGTCCTTTGACTTCGCCGATGGTGATACCGACAGTTTTGTCAGTGCTCATGTTTTCCTTTTCTGGATCTGCAAGTCAGGGTCTGCCGGATGGCAGATTGTCCCGATATGCACGCCGTGTATGTTGGTTGTTACGACGTTGTCTCAAAACTCCATTGTGAAGCTCTAAGACAACGCCGTAATCGCAAGTCATTTCAAGGTTCTATATCTAAAACTAACCTATATTTTACTCTATTTTATTATATATGTCAATACCTAGAACGACTGCTGAATCGAGGTGTTTGGGCTTTTTTTGACCGGAACAGCGGGGGTATTTGTAGCAGCCACCACAGTCTCTACCTTGGTTACGGAATTCACCACAGCACCCGTCTCCTGAATCGCATTCTTCACATCCTTTATATCCGGAAGATGCGGCAGATCGGCGTTGGAAGAGGTAGCAGGAGTAGCACTCACGCCAGACATGGTATGAATTCCATTTGCAGACTTAATCTCCGCACTCTCCTTCATAAGACCTGGAGCAGACATTGCTCGCACGTTAGCGTTAGACGTAGCGGTAGCATCTGCAGCAAGAGATGCGGACATGGCTGCGATGGCAGGCTTGGTATCAGAGGAAGCAATAAAGCGAGCTCCTGCGTCTATAGAAACCTGCGCGTCCGCGAGAGAAGAAGATTTCGCGCTCTTTCGTGCTTCATTGAAAGCTTCGGTGTGTTCTGCCACGAGAACGCGTATCTCTTCCTGCTTGGCAGGGTCGGTATCCCCTTTCTGGGCGAGTTCGTCTGCTTCGGCAAGCCTGGTGGCTACGAGTTCCGCTTCAAAGCGGGCGCGGGCATTGGGCGATACAAAAAAAGCTCCGCGGATGGGTTCGATGAGGGCGATCTTGGCTGGATAGAGCGCGTCGCCGGGGAGAGCGCCTTCTGCGGCATATGCCAATCCGCCGCCACCAAGGACGACGATGAGCAAGGCTGCCATGACGCTCGAGGCAAGGCGATGCTGGCCGAACCATTCCGTGAAAGAGTAGAAAGACCACGGACTGGGCACAGTGGCAGGCAGTTCTGCCCCGCCCACCTGGCTAGACTGGATCTTCTGGAGGATGCGCGCCTGGAGCGCGGCCTTCTCACTTGATGTCATTTTAACAGCCCTGACTTCTTCGAGGGCTTTTGTGAAGCGTGAGTTATGCATTTGTTTACATTGGAGATGGAGTCGCTTCTTCAGCGGCCATGATATCGTAGCCGGTGAGCTGGCGCAATTCCTGGATGCCGCGGTTCACGCGCACTGATGCGGCGTTGGCTGAGATGCCGAGGATCTTGCCGATCTCTGGAGGCGTGAGCCCCTCGGCATATCTCAAATAGACCGCCTGGCGGTAGGAATCGTTGAGTTCGTGTATCTTGCTCATGAGATATCGGCCTTCTGACCCCAATTCGAGATTGTCCGACGATGTCTTCTCGTCCGCCGGATCATACGCTTCCTCTGTATTCTCGTCTGCCAAGCTCTCCATGGATATAGCCTTCTTCTTGCGATACCAATCGATGATGAGCCGGTGGGCAACGGTGAAGAGGAACGCGCGGGCGTTAGTCATTTCGGTGCCCTTTTCCAGGGTCTGCCAGAGGCGCACGAACGTCTCCTGGACGAGATCCATGGCCTGTTCCCTATCTGAGACGCGCAGGACGCAAAACCTGAAGATCGCGTCTGATTCAGACTGGAACAGCTTGTCGAATGCTGGTTGCGACGAATCGTGGTTCGACATGTATGACGGACGGGTAGGCTGTTTCTTTCCGGGGGGTCAGAAAGCCTGGTCCTTATTCATTGTACGGCTATCTTGCCGTTTTGGGGCTCTCTTCGCGCTTGAGGGGCAGACCGAGGTGCTGGAGGAGGGCCAGAGTGGCCTTCTTGTCCTTGGTAGAGGTGACGATGGTGATAGCGAAGCCGAAGACGTCCTTGAGGTCTTCATCGGAGGTTTCCGGGAAGATGGTGTGCTCGCGGATGCCGAGGGTGTAGTTGCCCATGTCATCGACGGAGTCGCGGGAAAGGCCGCGGAAGTCCTTGGTGCGCGGGAGAGCGATGTGGACGAGGCGGTCGAAGAAATCGTTCATGCGGTTGCCGCGGAGAGTGACCTGGTAGCCGATGGGGTCGCCGACGCGGGTCTTGAAGGTAGCGATGGCTTTCTTGGTCACGCGGGTAGCCGGCTTCTGACCGGTGATCTTGGCGAGGCGGTCTGCGATGAGGTCGACTTTCTTCTTGTCTTTGATGGAACCGAAGCCTGTCGAGATGACGATCTTGGTGAGCTTCGGAGCCTGCATGGGATTCTCGAGCTTCAAAGCGCCTTTCAAGGTCGCAAAGGAGTTCTTGTTGAGTTCCTGGGTTGTCTTGTGAGCGGTGGTCATGGTCGTAGAGATTATTTCTTCTTGGCAGCCTTGGCTTCGTCTGCCGATCCCCCAGATCGTCCTTGGGACTTCATGAGGTTGGAAACGGACATAGGCATGGCCACTTCGATCATGGTTCCCTTCTTGCCCTCTGCGCGGGAGCGCTGGTGCTTCTTCATGACGTTCACGCCTTCGACGACGGCTTTGTTGTCGCGCGGGATTGCCTTCAAGACCTTGGCAGTCTTGCCTTTGTCATCGCCAGAGCGGACAGTCACGAGATCTCCTTTCTTGATATGCATGGTAGTGATGGTTATACGATCTCGGCTGCGCGGGAAGCGATGGTCTTGAAACCGGCTTCTGCGATCTCGCGAGGGATGGGGCCGAAGATGCGTCCGGCGATGGGCTCCTTCTTTCCCTTCTCGATGATGACGACCGCGTTCTCGTCGAAGCGGACGTACGAGCCGTCCTTGCGGCGGGTAGGCTTGACCTGGCGGACGACGACGGCGTGGAGGACGTCCTTCTTCTTGGCGGCCTTGCGGGGCTCTGCCTTCTGGACGGAGAGGACGACGATCTCGCCGATCTCTGCCCAGCGCTTGTGGGATGCGCCGAGGACCTTGAAAATGCGTCCGATCTTTGCGCCGGAGTTGTCTGCGATATTCACGATTGAGCGGGGCTGTATCATGGTATTGAAATAGGGCTATGCGATGACTTTAAACGCCTTGTTCTTGGAGATCGGGCGGCAGGCCTCGATGGTGGCGGTGTCCCCTTCCTTCTTGGTGTTGCCTGCGTCGTGGGCCATGAGCTTCGAGGTGCGGGTCATGTACTTGCCGTACATAGAGTGCTTCACGAAGCGCTTGATGAGGACCACGGCCGTGTCTTTCATCTTCGTCGAAACCACCGTGCCAGTGAAGGTCTGGCGGCGAGGGGCTTCGTTCTTAGGCTGTGTATTCTTGGCAGGCATGAGAGTGGTGATAGTACGTGAAGTTCGGAGTTTTGTCTATTTCTTGGCATTCGCGGCTGTGAGCATGCGGGCGATGTCCTTCCGGATGGCGCGGCCTGCGCGGACGTTCTTGGACTTGGCGCCAGCGCCGCCGAAGCGGAAGGCGCGCAGCTCCGCGCGCTTCTCGGAGACCATCTTCTCGAGGTCTGCGGCCGTCTTTCCTGTGATGTCTTTCATTTCCATGGCGGTAATGGTGATTATGCGCGGCTTACGACCCTGGTCTTCACCGGGAGCTTGGTTCCGGCCTTGCGGAGAGCCTCTGCAGCCACCTTCGGATCGACGCCGTCGATCTCGAACCTGATGCGGCCCGGCTTGACCTCAGCGATGAAGCCCTGCGGATCTCCTTTGCCCTTGCCAATTTTCACTTCAGCTGGCTTGTGGGTGAAAGGGTGGTCCGTGAAGATGCGCGTCCCGG
>CAYSOS010000013.1:0-11247 GCA_964432735.1 uncultured Candidatus Saccharibacteria bacterium | reverse complement strand
ATTCACTCAGGATCTCCTTCACGGCCACTTCCACCCTGCTGTTGTCTACCCCTGCGGATATGACCAGAGCGCCGTGGTCCGTGAACGGGTCGTGGGAAGCCCGCACGTAATAGCAGATGCCGAGCTCGTCGCGCATCTTGCTGAAGAGCCGGGAGCTCATGCCGCCGCCGAGGATGGCCGAAAGGACGCTCATGGCAGAGATCCGCGGATCCTTCACCGGGAATGTCCGGAGGGCGATGGCTATATGGGTCTGGTCCGTCTCCTTGCCTTCGACGGCGATGGCCGGTTCTTTCTGCGCTTCTTTGACCGGGAGCTTGGGCTTCTTCTCATTCGCGAGCATCCGGGCGAAGGCTTTCTCGATCTTGGACGCGATGGTCTTTTCATCGAAGGAGCCTGAGACGATGACGGTTGTCGCAGAAGCCACATAGTGGTCGCCGCGATACTTCACGAAGGAGTCCCTGTTGAAGGATTTGATGGTCTCTTCCGTGCCGATTATGTCCCACCCCGCAGGCTGGTCTCCGTGAAGGAGATGAGAAAGCACGTCCTGGACGTGACGCTGCGGGAGATCCCGGTACATCCGGAGCTCCTCTATGATGACCCCCTTCTCCTTCTCGATCTCCTTCTCATCGAAGAGCGGGTTCTGGCACATGTCGGAGACCACGTCGATGATGGTATCGACATGCTTCGCGTCTGCCTTTGCGTAGTAGCCGGTGAATTCATGGGACGTGAAGGCGTTGTAGTGCGCCCCGATGGAATCGAGCTCGCGGGAGATCTCGCTTGCCTTGGGGCGGGTAGGCGTGCCCTTGAAGACCATGTGCTCGAGGAAGTGCGAGATGCCGCTCGTGTCCTTGGTCTCGTACTTGGATCCCGCTTCGACCATGACGAGGACCGTCGCGGAGGGATTGTCCGCCATGGGGATGGTCACGAGGCGCAGGCCATTCGAGAGCTTCTCTGTGTTGAATCTCATAGGGCTATACTATCATCCCGCAGGTTTTATACAAAAAAATCCCCCCAGACAGAGTCGGGGGGATCGGATGAACGAAGAGCGGATCAGATGGTGGGAAACAGGGTCACGACGCAGGGACCGAGGTCAGGCTGCCAGAGGAACTTCAGGGATAGAGGATAGAACTCGACGGCGAGCTTCTTCTCATTCTCGTACAGCTGGGCGACTCGAGGTTCGCCATCAGCCTCATACAAGAAGAGCGCGAAGCTCTCCTTGAGCGGCAGGATCCGGCAATGCCTGAGAGCGCAGCTGACGACCTGATGCTCTGTCATCCGAACAGGCGCCTCGCGGAAGAATTCCGCAAGATGGCCAGGCCTGAGGATCCGGTCGACATGGACCCGTGCGGGACCCGTCGGCTCGCATCGCGTCACTGGCTTAGGACCGAGATGTTCTCTATCGAAGCCGCCAGGAAATGCATTCCAGGAGTTCTGGAACGTGCGCCTGCCGCTCGTAGGATCGACATAATAGCCGGAGATGCCGGAGACGCGCTCGAAGAGCGGGCCGTCCAATACGAGCTGTTCGGAGAGCTCGGGATTGTACCTCCGCTCTTGAGCAGAAGAGACAAGGTCGTCTTCTCGCTCTTGATCAAACGTTAGCTCCCGAATCGGGGAGATGCGTTCGGGGATATCTGATCTGTTGATAGAAGACCCTCCGCTGACGCGCTTCTCTGCGCGGGGTTTACCGCTAAGCCTGTGCCGCAGAGCGGCAGGCAATTCTAATAGTAGGGACATGCGATTACTATCCTTTCTGTAGGTTGATGGTTTTTGGTTGTGAAGCTTCTAGGGAGACTCTGGATAAGCCGAGGATACTTATACCACAATACTAGACAAAAAGTCAAGTATGTTCTTTTCTGCTACGCGCTCCTGCTTTCCGGTGTCGCGATGGCGGACGGTTACCCCTTCCCCTTTCTCTATAGTGTCGAAATCTACGGTGACGCAGTACGGCGTGCCGATCTCGTCTTGGCGGCGGTAGCGCTTGCCGATGTTCCCGTTGTCGTCGAACTCGACGGCGCCTATCTCCTTCTTCAGGATGGCGTAGATCTCGCGGGCTTTCTTCACGAGCTCGGGCTTGTTCTTCAAGAGCGGGAAAACGGCTACCTTCACGGGGGCTACGGCCGGAGCGAGCTTCAGATAGACGCGCTTCTCGCCGCCGAGCTCGTCTTCGGTATACGCATCCGACAGGACTGCCAAGACCGTGCGATCGACGCCGAACGACGGCTCTATGCAGTGCGGGATGAAGCGCTCTTTCTTCTCTTCATCGAAATACGAGAGGTCTGCCTTGCTGGATTCGGAGTGCTGCTTCAAGTCGTAATCCGTGCGGTATGCGAGGCCATAGAGCTCCTTCCTGCCGAACGGGAAATCGAATTCGAAATCTATCGTGCGCTTGGAGTAGAAAGCGCGGTCAGCATCAGCTACTTCCAATTCGTGGACCTTATCCTTGGAAAGACCGACGTCGGCATTGAACGCGTGGACTTCTGTGACGAAATGCTCAAAAACTTCCTTCCAGTCCTTGGGGTTCACGAAGTACTCTATTTCCATCTGCTCGAATTCGCGCGTGCGGAAGAGGAAGTCGCGAGGGGCGATCTCATTCCTGAACGCCTTGCCGATCTGTGCCATGCCGAAGGGGAGCTTCGGGTGCTGGGAGTCGATGATGTTCTTGAAGTTCACGAACATGCCCTGGGCGGTCTCGGGACGGAGGTATGAGACGGCAGCGCTGTCCTGCCCTGCTCCGACGTGGGTCTTGAACATCATGTTGAACTGCTTCACCTCGCCGAGCTCTCCGCCGCAGTCGGGACACTTCTTCGAGGCGAGAACTTTCGGATCGAGCTGGTCAGCGCGGAAGCGATGCTGGCATTTCTTGCACTCGACCATCGGATCAGCGAAGCCGCCGACGTGGCCGCTGGCCTCCCAGGTCTTCTGGTTCATGAGGATGGCCGCATCCATGCCGAACATGTCTTCGCGGTCGTCGACGAAGCGCTTCCACCAGAGCCTCTTTATGTTGTTCTTGAGAGCCACTCCCAGAGGGCCATAGTCCCAGGTGCCGGCGAGGCCGCCGTATATCTCGGAGCCCTGGAATATGAAGCCTCGGCGCTTAGCCAGGCTTATGAGGGATTCCATGAGGTCAAGCTGCTTCGAGGCTGGTTTTGACATGAGGGCATTCTATATACAAACAGGGCCGGATGCAATTAGCCGGGTCAGGCGCTTACTTGCCTTGAACTACGGCATCGCCATTCCTGAAGGACGGATCCGTGCTGAAGCTCGTAGTGAGATTGCTCTGGGTGCTGGTGAGCGTGGTGTTGGTCCAGCTGTCCGTCGCCGTGAGGGTCGCAGGATTGACGATGACAGGAACCTGTCCCGCCTGGCTGACGGACGGCTCCACGGATATCTGGAACCTGGCTTCCCTGCGCTTGTTGGTGCCGCTCGTGTAGGTGCCGACCGATCCCACGGTCCAAGTGACCGTAGAGGAGTTAGCATCATACGAGACGTTTTCAGAAGATGGGCTCACCTGCGAGAGCCACTTCACGTACGGAGGAAGGCTCGCCGTGACGACAGCATTGCGGAGCGCATTGGAGGTATTGTCCACGCTCCAGACGACGGTGTACGTGGTCTTCTGGTCTGCCTGCGGCGGTATGGGACCGGTGTTCGCAAAGGTCCCGTCCGTGCGCAGGATCCTTCCCGAGAGAGAAGCGCTGGACGCGATCTTCACGGTCCTCGAGACCTGGCCGGCATTCTGCGGCACATTGCCCGTCCTGTCCCCGGAGACGCTGCCGGAGATGGTGATGGACGGATTGACCAGAGGATTGGAAGCAGAGCCGGTATCCGTGGGCACGACCACGAAATCCAAGTTGCCCCGGGCGCCGGAAGAGACGGTCGCGAGCGAAGGATCCGTCTGCCTGCTCCACAGGACGTCGTCCGTCGACGAGCGGAAATATCCGCCGACAGGATTCACGGTGCCTTTGGAATACGCGTTGCCAGAAAGGTGCGCGGTCACATTCACATTTGAGATGGCCTCCGGCAGATTGTTCTGCCACTTGAGCTCCACGCTCAAGGCCTTGCCGAACTGGCCGGCATAGTCGCCCGAGCCGGAGTCGCCGTTCAGGGCTATGCCGAGAGAGACGAAGGGCTTCTGGATGGTGACGTCCTTCTCCGCTTCCATGAAAGACGTGCCGAGGGTGACCGAACTGCCCGAGCTCTGCGTTCCTACGTTGAAGTGGAAGGCGCGGAGGTCCGTGTTCTCTCCGGAGAGGGATCCATGGATGACTACCGTTCTGGTCCCGCCCGCCGGAAGGTCTCCCAGGCTCCAGATGTTATTCCCCGGAGAAGCCGGAGCGATGTTGGAAGACGCGAAGCTGTATCCGAAGGGATACGCGCCTGTGAGCAATACTTTCCGGAGGACGTCGCTCGAGTTGGACTTCACATTCACGCTGATATCGAACGGCTGGCCGGAAGTCACCTGATCGTACGAGGAAACGGAGAGGACTACCGGCGAGGAATTGATGAGCACTTCATATGCCTGCTCCTTGGTGAAGACCGAGGACGAGCCGGCGATGCCGTATGTGACGGTGGCAATGATCTGCTTCTGCAGGTTCTGCTCGCCGAAAAGGACCGTCTGGACGTTCTTGGTGACGGAGCTTCCCGGAGCCATGTCTCCCAGCGGCTCCTCCAAGGAATCCATGGGCCTGCTGGTATCGTTCGGGTCCGTAGCTCCCGACGGGAAGCGGATGCGGAGGTCTGCGCCCTTCAGGGCGACGCTGTTCTTGTTGATGACCGTGACCGCGAAGGTGATGGGCGAGCCGCCGGGCACCGAGACCGGGCCGGAGATGGTCACGTCTATGTTGTTGGCAGAGATGAGGTTGGCGCCGTTCAAGAAGAGGTACGCGCCGCCCGCGACCGCGATGAGGCAGAAGATGATGGAGCCGATGAGGAGCTTTGTGAAGAATGACATCGAGTGGGATGCGGGTTCGTCTGTTAAGAGCCGGGGATCCTCGCGGATCTCCTCCGGCGGGTGCTCCCAGTCCGTCTTCACGTCCGAGTTCGGGGCGAAGGTGCGCAGCTTGCGGTGCGTGCGCAATTCCGGAGCGGTGCGGGAATAGAGAGATTGTTTGAGATCTTCGATATGATCTCCTTTTTCAGGGGGCATCTGGTAAGTATAGCAAATAAAAAAGGCGCCTACCGTATGGCAAGCGCCGAACCTCCAAGATCTATTCTGGCTGTTTCCAGTCTTTGAAGGGATTTACGTCGGACGCACCCAGAAGCTTCACGGGCTCGATCTTATATCCATAGACATCGACTGCATTATAAAGCATCCTTCCCTTCTTTTGCTTTTTCAGCATATCCTGCATCGCGAGAAAGATGGTGTTGAAATCCCCCAGACAGGCCGGGAAATAGAGCTTCTGTCCCTGCTTGGTGCCTTTATTCTGCAACGAGATGCGATGATCCAAAGGCATAAGGCGGAGCCCAAGCCTGTTTTTGACTCCTTCATCAGTTGAAGCCTAGATAATGCCTATGAGAACCGCCTTCTGGCCTGAATCATCATCCAAAGCCGGGCAATCGCATTTGATTTTTCCCTCTTCAAGAGTGATCTTAAACCCATATATTGCATAAAACATCGTTATTCCTTTGTTGGTTGGCTGCGCCTGACATTAGGATATGGGAATCGCTTTGTCAATTCATGCTCCCTGACCGAACTAGAGATGGCTTTCCCTAAGGGCGGTGTTGATGTGCTTGTTCACCAGCTGGCACATGACAGAGACGCGGTCGAGGAGCAGGATGTCTAGGTCCGAAGCCTTCAGGTATTCCCCGAACTGAACTTCATTGCCTATATATCCCAGCGAATGGAGCATCCGCAGGACCGTCAGCGATTCGAGTGAGCGCTCTTGGTCTTCCGTGAGGCTAGGCGAAGTCTGCAGAAATGAGGCACAGGCGTGGACGATATCGAAAAGCTCCGGGTGGGCCTCTTCGCCCTGGAGGAGGCGCTTGAGAAGGGCCGCGAGCTTGGCCACAAGAACGGAAGCCTTGTGCTTTTCTTCCGAAGCGGCGCTCGTCAAGCGCCAGAACTCCTTTCCACGCACGAGAGAAAATATGCCGAAGGAATAGTTCTGCACATGGTAGCGGAGCTTGGACTTCTCGAGGCGGATGCCTTGGGCGACGGCAGAGACCAGACCGAAGTCCCGTGTGAAGATAGAGAGTATCTTCCCCGCCTCGCCGGAAGGCCGCTAGTCTATGACGAAGCCCGGAGTTGTATGGATGGCATGCATGCTTGCGGGCTCGTGCTAGGGCGCCTTGATGACGAAGGCATCCCCAAATTCTAAAGCAAAAAAGTTTGTGGCTTTCAGTATCTCCTGCTCGCGCGTGCCGATGATGCCCTTCAGGTCAGCCGTAGCGACGAGAACGGCCTTGTCTCCGACCTGGAGCCCCTTTTCCTTGCGGAGGTCCTGGATCTTGCGCAGGAGCTCGCGGAGCTCGCCTTCTTCCTTGAGCTCGGGTGTTAGAGCGGTGTCGAGCTCGACGTCCGTCTTGATAGCCGCACCGAAGAAGACTTCCTTCACGTTCACCTCGTCCTTGATGAGCTCCGCGTATTCGGCGCCGAGATGCGTGGCGAGCGAGGCGTTCACGGAAAGCTTGGCGAGCGGCTGGCGGACGTTCATCTTGGCATTGGTGCGGGCTTCGAGACCTTTGGATGCGATGGCGCGCACGGCTTCCATGCCCTTCAGGACTTCTTCGTCTGTCTTCTCAGCCTCCGGCCAAGCTTCCAGATGCACGCTCTCTTCGCTGCCCTTCGCTTCCTGGTACAGGAATTCGGCGAAGAATGGCACGAAGGGCGCCATGACCTTGGCGAGCGTGAGGAGGACATGCTTGGTCGTCTGAAGGGCGGCGAGCTTGCCGGGACCCTCTTCCTTGAAGCGGTCACGCGAGCGGCGGAGATACCACTGAGAGAGATCTCCCACGAAGTCGCGGATGGCGCGGGTAGGCTCGAGGAAAACATATGCATCCATGTTCGTGGTGACCGTCTCCACAAGCTGGTTCAGGCGGGCGATGATCCAACGATCCAGGACATCCGAAGAATCCGGGGATGCAGCGACCAGGGGATCTTCATACATCTTGTAAAAGCTGGCGACATTGGCCACGAGATTGAAGACCTTTTTGATGATCTCATCCACGGTCTTCTCATCGAAGTTCTTGGATTCGCCCGGCTGGTTCACCGAATACATCCAGAAGCGCAGGGCGTCTGCGCCGTATTTGTCCATCATGCTCCATGGGTCTATGACATTTCCCACGGACTTGGACATCTTCTTCCCCTCCGCGTCCAGAATGTGGCCGAGACAGATGACATTCTTGTACGCTTTGCCTTTGCCCATGAGGATGCCCACTGCATGCAAGGTATAGAACCAGCCGCGGGTCTGGTCTATGGCTTCGGAGATAAAATCCGCGGGATACGAGATCTTCTGCTTGGCGCCAAAGCCTAGAAGGCCACGTTTCGCCTCGAAGGGATAGTGGTCCTGGGCGAAGGGCATGGAGCCCGAGTCGAGCCAGACGTCCATGACTTCCTTAGCGCGCTTCATATCGCCGCCGCAGTCGCAGGCCAGCGTTACTTCATCTATATAGGGACGATGGAGGTCTGTCTCATATTCGGGATTATGCGGAAGGATCTGGAAATCCAGCTTGCGCCATTCGGCGTTGTAGATGAATTCGCCCTTGCCGCGGAGTTCCACGGCCTCTTTCCTGTTCATGCCCTCTGCGGCAGCGATGAGCAGGAATGCCGGTGTCTCGTGGGTGATGATGAGGATGCTCTTGCCTTCATACTGCTTCTCGAGGTCGTACAGGAAGTCCCCCATGCGCTTCTTGATCTCCGCATAGTTCTCGACGCCATCGGGATGCGAGCCGAAGCGGTCGCGGTTATTGAAATGCTCGTAGTATTCGGAGATCTTGCGGCCGTTCCAGCTGCCGCCGCCGAGCTCGCGGATGCGTTCGTCAGTCTTTATCTCGACGCCCTTCCAGCTGAGCTTCTCCTTGAGGATGGCGAGCGTCTCCTGCGTGCGCACGAAGGGAGAGGCAAAGATCATGTCGAACTTCATGCTCTTGAGCTCCTGGGCGGCTTTCGCGACTTGTTCTTTTCCTTTGGCCGTCAGATGGTGCGGCGCATCGGCGACGCCAGAAAGGACACCGAGGACGTTGTTCTCTGCCTCGCCGTGGCGGATCACGTAGTAGGTGTTGCGCGGCTTCTTGGCGATATCGGCCATGGAGCCAGCTACGCGGCGCTTCTGGCACTTCTCGCAGGACCAGACCGGCAGAGGCGTGCCCCAATAACGCTCGCGGGAGATGGCCCAGTCCTTCACGTCCTTCAACCATTCGCCGAAGCGGCCTTCCTTGATGTGGTCCGGCTCCCAGTGGATGTCTTCGTTCTCCTTCACGAGCTCGTGGCGCAGATCGGACATGCGGATGTACCAGCTGTCGCGCGCGAAATATATGAGCGGCGTCTTGCAGCGCCAGCAGAACGGGTATGAGTGCTCGTGCTTCTCCTTATGGAAGAGCAGGTTGCCTGAAGGACGATTCGCCAGGTCTTTGATGATCTCCACAGCAGCTTCTTCGTCCTTCACGAACTTTCCCGCCAGAAAGCCGACTTCTTTCTTGAAGGTGCCGTCATCGTTCACGAGATGGTGCTTGGGCAGGCTGGCCTTAGTGCCGAGCTCGAAGTCATCCTGGCCATACATGGGAGCGATGTGGACGATACCCGTGCCGTCCGCAGTCGTGACGAAGTCTGCTGCATATACTTTGAATGCGTTCTTGAGCTTGCTTTTTTCTGCACCCGTGACGCTGTCGTTGAGGAATGGGTACAGCGGCTTGTATGTTTTTCCGACAAGCTCGGAGCCTTTCATAGTGCCGACGATCTCATGCTGAACATCCTTGAAAACGCGAGCGAGGCGCTCTGTAGCAAGAATGTATGTCGCATCCGCAGTCTTAACTTTGGAGTATTCGATCTTCGGACCAACGGCGAGCGCCGCATTTCCCGGAAGCGTCCATGGAGTAGTGGTCCAAGCAAGGAAGAACGTGCCCAGCTCGTCTGCAAGCTCGAACTTGGCTGTGACAGTGAGATCCTTCACATCCGCGTATCCCTGTGCGAGCTCGTGCGAAGAAAGGGCCGTGCCGCAGCGCGGGCACCATGGCAGGACTTTGTAGTCTTTGTAGAGAAGGCCTTGGTCGTCTACGGTCTTCAGGACATTCCAGACCGACTCGATGTAGTTCGGACGATAGGTCACGTAGGGATCCTTGAGGTCCACCCAGTAGCCCATGCGGCCCGTGAAGTCCTCCCATTCATGGACGTAGGTCCAGACGCTGTCCTTGCACTTCTCATTGAAGGCCGCGACGCCATAGGTCTCTATTTCCTTCTTGGATTTGAGGCCGAGCTCTTTTTCCACTTGAAGCTCCACGGGAAGGCCGTGCGTGTCCCATCCCCCCTTGCGGCGGACATAGTACCCGCGCATGGTCTTGTACCTCGGAATAGCGTCCTTGAATGCGCGCGCCTCGAGATGGTGGATGCCTGGACGGCCGTTAGCGGTCGGCGGGCCCTCATAGAAAACGAATTCCTTCCCGGAGCGCTCATTCTTGGCGAGGGACTTGTCAAAAATGCCTTCGCGCTTCCAGAACTCCAGAACGCGCTCCTCGCGCTCGGCGTGCGGGCTTTTCTGGGGTTTGCCAGTTTCTTTATGCGACTGGCTGTGAGGTTCCTGGGCCATTGAAGTAAGGCCATTCTAGCGCTTTTTGCCTGTTTTGGGAATAAAAAAGCGAGCCCTCGAGGCTCGCTGTACAATAGAGCAAAGAGATGCGCTTACACCATTTCATATGCTCTCCCGGAAGCTTGAGGCTTCAGGAAGTACATCTGGAGATGAGCAGCCAGGAGAAGGATGGAGCTTATACGCACCATCACTGTCCAGCCGTCTTTCTGCTTATCCATTGCATATTCGAAGATATGCTTATGCAAGGACTTGTCGAGCCTCTGGATCAGAGGCAGATACACGGGATTGAATCGCGCCTTGAGACGAGCAACGGCAGTGACGCTCTCGGCAAGGTCATTTTCTTCCATAAGCCTATCGACAAGCCGTAAAATGAATTCCTCTTCCCCTTGGTCGAGAGCGACATTGCCTGAAGCTATTTTCTTAAAAATGCCTCCCGCTTTGCCTGCCTGATCCGCATCCAAGGTTTTCAAGATACGATCTACCGGGCCATCAGTTTTCTGGGTCATTTGTTCCCTTTTATTTTTTGTTGTGACTGGGCTGAAACCGGACACACTCTAGCATAGATCGAGCCGACCTACATCCTCTTCGGCACCTTTATACCGAGAAGCCAGAGGCCGTCCGTCATGGTGCGCAGGAATGCGCGCGTGAGAGCGATGCGGTACGGGGACAAGGGCTCGTCGGAGTCGACGATGGTATTGCCGGCATAGAATGCATTGAAGGCGCCGGCCAAGCTGGTGAGATATCCAGCGACATGCTGCGGCGCCTGTTCCTGGCGCGCCCGCTCGGCGATATCCCGGAAGCGGGTGATGAGCCGCTCCAAGAGGCCGACAGCGTCAGGCATTTTTATTTTCGCGGCTGCGCCTCCCCCGCTCGCTTCCCAGGCCTTGGCGAGGACCGACTGCGCGCGCACTGCGGAGTATTGCAGATATGGTCCAGAATCCCCCTCGAAGGAGATAGAGCTCGCGGAATCGAAGACGATGTCGCTTCCGACAGAGGAGCGCAGGATGGTGTACTTGATGGCGCCCACAGCCACTTCTTCGGCGATCTCATCTGCTTCTTCCTGAGTGAATTCCCGAGCGGCGATCTTCTCTCGCACCATTCCTTCTATGTCTGCGAGCAGGGATTCCGCCGTGACGACATTGCCTGTGCGCGATGACATCTTGCCCGATGCGAAGCGCATCATGCCGTGGCCGATGTGCAGGGTCTTGGGGCCGTTGGCCTTGTCGATGAGCAAGAGGACCTGCTTCAGGACGTTGAAGTATTCGTTCTGCTCGCTCGCCGTGACGATGATGGACTGGTCCGCGTCCGGATATTTCCTGAACTTGGTGACGTTGAGGCCGACTTCCTTGGCCTCGTACGTCGGCAGGCCCTGCGAGCTTATGAAGACGCGGGTATGCAGGCCGAATTCCTCGCCCCTGAAGACGACCGCACCCTCGCTCTTCTCGAAGATATCGTCCTCGTGCGCGCGGACGAGCGAGAGGCCCACCGGCGCCATCTCGCTTTCATATAT
>CAYSOS010000012.1:0-11832 GCA_964432735.1 uncultured Candidatus Saccharibacteria bacterium | reverse complement strand
GATTTCGCGCCAGATGTTTGCGGCTTCTTCATCGCGAAGAGCGTTGGCGTCTCCTTCAAAAACCGTGACATAGAGGCGATTCGGGTCGAGGCCGAGGCCCTCTGTAGCGCTCGTCAGGAATTCGTAGCTCCACTCGATGGCTTCCTTCTTGAAATAATCGCCGAGAGACCAGTTGCCGAGCATCTCGAAGAAGGTGGCATGGGTCTTGTCGCCGATATCGTCGATGTCTACCGTGCGCAGGCACTTCTGGACGTCCACAAGGCGCGTGCCGGCCGGGTGCGGTTTGCCCAAAAGAAACGGCACCAAGGGCTGCATGCCTGCGGTGTTGAAGAGGGTCGAGTTGGTGACGCCCTTCTCGTCTGGCGTGACGAGGGACGCGGACGGTATGACGGCGTGGCTGCGCTTCTCGAAGAATGCCAGGAACCGGCGGCGGACTTCAGCGGAGTTCATGCGCTGAACTCTAGCAAAAAACCGCAGGATTTTCTACAGGACATACCTGCCGTTCCTGTAAATTATCTTCTTGCTGCCGTCCTTCATATATGCGGTGACGGTGCGCGGGGCTGTAGAAACCATATCGGTGTGGACGGCCGAATCATTGAATCCCAACGCTTCCCAGTCCTCCTTTTTCATTTTTGCCGGATCTCCCTGGAAGCAGTCGTGGTATGCGGCCCCGAGGGCGATATGCGTATTTCCGTTCGGCCCGCCGACATTCTCGTCGTAGAGCGTTGTCGCCATGAATTTTGTGATGCGGGAAAAGCGCGTGTCCGTGAGGGAGAATTCACCCACCTTGTCAGCGTTCGGAGAAGCGATCATTTCCTTGAGGACTTTCTCATTCTGGGCAGCCGAACTCTCGACGACCTTTCCACCCTTGAATACGAGCTTGATGCCCTTGATGAGGTTGCCATAGCGATAGAGCGGCTGGTTGAAACGGATCCAGCCTTCAGTTCCCCGCCAGTCCGGCGACGTGAAGAGCTCGAAGCTCGGAATATTCCTGCCGGAGCCTCCCATCCACCTGCGCTTTGCGCCGTACGAGATCCACAGGTCGACATCCGGACCTTGGACGTGGAATTTTTCAGCCTTGAGCTTGTTGAATTTCGCGCGATACGACTCGAGGTCTTTGTAGACTTTCTTCCAGGTGGCGATGGGATCTTTTTTGTCGAGGAAACAGGCATGTATGATCTCCTTCCAATAGTTTTCCAGGGAAAGGCTGGCTTCCTTGGCCATATCGGGCGTGCCATAAAGGCCGATGGTCCAGGTGAATTTGCCCGCGTTTTCCTTTTTGTTCCGCCATTCCATCATGGGCTTCATGGTGGCGCTGTGCTTCATGATCTTCTTCGGATCTATGCCGTGAAGCTCGTGGAGGTGCGTCTTGCATTCTATGAATATGGCATGATCTATCTGGTCGACGAGGCCCTTCAAGTGCTTGTGCGGGAAGAATGAAAGCTGGTGCTCTTCTGCGTGAATGAAAAAGTCTTGGGCGACATTGTATTCTTCGTCGCTGCTGGGATGGTAGTTCGAGATGACATGTCCCCCGGCGCGCCAGATGGCTTTGCGAAGCTCGAGGAAGAGCGGCTTTGAGTATTCAGGCGCGATAATATAGACAGTCTCGCCTTTTCTGATGCCTTTGCCGCTTCCGAGGGCGAAATTAACGAGCACGCTCGCGTATTTCTCGAGAATTTCCTTGGAAGGCTTGTAGTCTTTCGTATTCATTTATTTAAGCAGCTGGCCTATCCCTTCCGTAACTGCAGCTTCGATCTTGCCCTTGAAGAGCATGGCCGCGAGCGGCAGCTTTGCAGTGACATCCACCCTGTCTGCGGATACTTCGATAGTGCCGGAAACCGATTGACCTTGCGCCTGGAAGGTGAAGTCGCAGGCGCTCCCATTCCATTCCTGCGCCAAGCTGCCTGACATGGGCGGCATACCGGGAGCGCTTACCGGTCCCTGCGAGAGCTTTGCCTGGGCCTGGTCGAGGAATGTCCGGATGCGCTTCTCTGCTCCTTCTTGGCCGAGAGCATGCGGCACGGATGAATGGATTTTGGTCATATCTCGATGATACGGGTTATATGAATTTCTTCAAGGCCTGGAAGTCCTGCTTCAGGACGTCGCGCATGTCGCCGTTGTAGAGGGCGGTGGCGGGATGGTACAGGGTGACAATGGTAAGTGGGTGGGGCTTGTTGTCCTTGTCGAAGAAAGACGTCTCGAAGGATTTGCCATGGATCTTGCTGATGGGCTCTATCTCCAGGTCGAGATCGTAGCGCTCCATGACATATTTCATGCTGTGGCGGCCCAGGGTGACGATGACCTTGGGCTCGATGATCTGCACTTGGCGGTCGAGGAACGGCGAATACAGGGCGATCTCCTCCGGCGTCGGGTCGCGGTTCTCCGGCGGGCGGTCCTTCACGATGTTGGTGATGTAGACGTCCGGGCGCTTGAGGCCGATGGAAGCGATGAGCTCGTCTAGGAGCTTGCCTGCCGCCCCACAGAAGGGCCTGCCAGTTTTGGCTTCAGTCTGTCCTGGCGCTTCGCCCACGAACATGATGGAGGCGTCGTGGCTTCCCTCCCCGACTACGGGAAAATACTTGTTGGAGGTGCGGTATTCGTATAACGGAGACTGCTTGAATGCCACAAGCTCGTCCCGGATCTTTTTCATCTCGTCGTATTTGGGCATGATGGTGGGTCGTTTCGCCGGTTACTTCTTCGGCGGAAGCTGGACCACTGCCTGGGCCTCCGTGAGGACGCGCTCGGCGGCGTCTCCCTTGATGCCGACCTGCGTAAGGATCGCTGGCGCGCCGATGAGATCTATGCAGGTGAGGATCCCGCGGCCGATAAGGTCGCGCTTCTCTTGGTTCGTTATGGACGTGAGAGCCGTCACCGGATGGAGGCCGTTCTGCTCGATGAGGTCATGGAGGTTGTCTTTGGCGGGATAATTCCAAGCGATGAGGCGGATATTGTTGCAGGCGGCGTATTTCACTGCCATGTCCGTGAACTTGGTGTTGGTGATGAGGAAATGCCCGTCTGAAGAGAGCTTCCGCTCTTTGCCGCCGTATGAAAGCGTGCTATCGGCGATGTCGTCGTAGCGAGCCTTCACATAGAGGGCCACTTTGAGGTCTGACTTCATGCCGATGATGTTGTGGAACTTGGCCTCGGCCATGACGAGCTCTGTGTCGTTCCAGGCGACCACGTCCACCTCATGGGGCACGCAGGCGCCTGGCACGATCTGATCGGTATCGGCTTCATAGCCCCAGAGCTTGAAGATGCGCGCCACGAACTTCTCGAAGGGGAAGCCGTCCGGGCCGAGGTCGAAGAGAGCGCGGCGGATGGAGTACTTCACTGCCGTGGGCTGGTGATACTTCCGGAGAATCGCAAAGGCCTTGGCATAGATGTCCGCCGTGGACATGCCGTCCTGCAGGCCGCCTTCTATCTCATCCACGATATCGGCGATGACGTCCGGAGCGGCGCCGGCGCGCTTCAGGGAGTTTTCCAGCTTCTCCTGCTCGAAGAGCTCCGTGCTGCCGTTCGACTTTATGATGGAGACTGGGTTGCTCATGGGGCTAGTATACTATGATTCCCCCGCCAAGGCATGTCTCGCCGTCATAGGCCACGAACGACTGCCCGGCGGTGAGCGCCTCCTGCGGCTTCTCGAATTCGACTCCGGCTGTATCTCCGGATATAGATACTATCTTCACGCTCTCGAGCGGAGCACGATATCTGGTGCGGCCCTGGCATCCCTGCCCTGTCTCGATCCCCTTGATCCAATTCGTGCGCGTAAGAGTCGCTCGCGCCGGCATATGCCCGTCCCTCTTTTCTTTGGTAGAGACAGTGATGGTATTCGCGGCAGTATCTTTGGAGACAATATAATACGGCGCATCATTCGGCGTCTTGTCGGAGATAGTGAATCCGTGCCGCTCGCCGATGGTGAACAAAAGCGCTCCCGGATGCGTGCCGATCTCCTTCCCTGTTTCGTTCAGGACTTTGCCTGGCTTGGCATCTATGTAATGCAGGAGGAATTCCTTCAGATCGACCTTTCCAATGAAGCACAGCCCCTGGCTGTCTTTCTTCTCTGCGTTCGGCAGGCCGAACTTCTGAGCGAGCTTGCGGACATCCGGCTTCTCGAGGCGCCCTACTGGAAAAAGCACATGCTCCAGGTCTTCTTTCGTGAGCGTCCACAAGAAATACGACTGATCCTTATTCTTGTCAGCGCCCGCCAGAAGCTTTCCGTCTTCGTTCCGCGCGTAGTGGCCGGTGGCTATATAGTCAGCGCCTTGCTCCTTTGCCCAGCGCCAGAAGGCTCCGAACTTCACTTCGCGGTTGCACATGACGTCGGGGTTCGGCGTCCGGCCGGCGGCGTATTCGGAGATCATATAGTCTATGACGCCTTTCTTGTACTCTTTCTCCAGGTCCAGCGTCACGAATGGGATGTCGAGATGGGCCGCAGCGCGCATAGCCTCTAGGCGTTCTTCCCGCCAATCGCACTCCATCCAGTCCGGCTGCCAGACCTTGATGAAGACGCCGGTGACGTCGTATCCTCCGCGCTTCAGGAGCGCAGCCGAAACGGACGAGTCCACCCCGCCCGACATGCCGACGAAGACCCTCGCCTTATCCCCTGTGTTTTTCCCTCGAGTTTTCATTGAGACACGAAGTATCCCCGAAAGAGCCAGCTATTTCAAGTACTTGTCTATGTTCCTGCCGTGCTCCTCCAGCGTCTCGGCGAAATGCGTCCTGCCGTCCGTGCCGGAGAGGAAGAACAGGTACTTGGATGGCGTCGGGTTTATGGCATCCACGATGGCGTCTACGCCCGGATTGTCTATGGGCGTCGGCGGCAGGCCTGCATGCTTGTACAAGTTATACGGAGACGTGGTGGCGAATTCCGCCGCCGTGAGCTTGGATGGGACCTTGCCGTATATATAGAAGAAGGGCGCGTCCACCTGGAGGGCCATGCCTATATCCAGCCTCTTCCAGAGCACGCCGGCGATCATGCGCCTGTCCGCGCTAGAGGTCGCCTCCTCTTCCAGAAGAGAGGCCATAGTGAGTATCTCTTTGAAGGTGCGGACTTTATTCATGATCATCTTCGAAGAATATATGCCTGCCGTATGATCATTGAAATTGATCCGCAGAGCGGATATGGCATCTCCTGGGGCCGTGAATTGGTCGAAGAAGTAGGTGTCCGGATAGAGATACCCTTCGAGCGGCCGAGCGAGCTTGAGGAAGCCCTTATCGTCGAACGCGGGTATGTCCCGCTTGATGGTCCGCGCGATATCAGAAGATGCCAAGCCTTCGGGGATGGTCACCTTGGTCTGCGGCACTCCTCCCAGGCCCATTACCAGGCGATAGGCGATGCGGAGGGCGGATTCGGACGCTCCGAAGAAATAATTCCCGGTCTTCACGCCGGTATCGTTTCCGAGGAAGCTCACATAGAGCTTGAAGAGCGCCGTCGAGCGGATGAAGCCCTTGTCGAAGAGCTTGTTGGCGGCGTCTGTGATCGTGCTTCCCTTCGGGATAGAGAGGGTCGCTCCCTCCGGAAAATCCCCTGGCGCGGACGAGGCAAGGGCTATCGCCCCCAGAATGAGGAAGATGCATGCAAAGGACCAAAGTATGCGTGAGGTGCGTTTCTTCATGCCGCTCGTTATACGGGAAGGTTGCCTGGTGCCTCGGCCTTCTTGGAGGGCACGCGGTCCAAAGTGGGCGTGGCTGCGACAGAGCCCGGGAAGTGGAACATCGTAGCGAGCTCTTCCGTGTTCATGACCAGAGTCTTGGTCTTGTATGGCGGATAGAAGGCGGAGCGGCGGCGGTATGCCATCAAGATGCGCTTGGAATAGTAGTTGCGCTTCGTGTCCTTGTAGTCTTCCCAGGTGTGGTCTAGCCCGCCCGGCACCTGCTTGCTTCCGCCCGGCTTGAAGCCGTTCAGATGGCCGGTGCTGAACTGCTTCAGGCTCGAGATGCAGCCGCCGATGCCGAAGGGCGTATCGAAGCTCGAGCGCTTGGCGATGTACAGGGCGCGGATGCAGACATCGAAGACGAGCTTCTGGGCTTTGCGCTCGATCGCTTCTACGATGTTCATTTCGCCGGGAGAGAGCGTAGGCTTCTTGGCCAGGCCGGTCTCTTCGTTGACCTCGCCGGAGACTTTGGTCTTTGGGTCGCGCATCAGGAGCTTGTGCACCTCGTTCTGGACCTCTTCCTGGTACTTGTCCGTGCGCTTCCAGAGGTAGCCGGACTTCTTCTGGTCGTTCTTATGGGCTCGGATGATGAACTGGAACCATGCCTGCTCGTTCGGGCGCAGGCTGCCGAGCCACTCGATGAGATGGGTCAGGGGATCTACCCTGAACTCTTCTTTCGGATCCTTATCGAGGCCATAGTCCACGTATGTCTTGATGGGATAGGCGTTCGCATTCTCCTTCTTGGTGAAGGCGAACTCGGAAGCCCATATCTTCCATTCCTTGGGATCGTACTGGACGGACTTGGCGTAGTCTTCGCGCTCGGAGATCTCGATGCCCGGGTACTGGGCGTACAAAGCGGACATGAGGTTGGACTTGCGGCGGTCTTCCGTCCAGATCATGAACTTCACTGCTCCTTCTACGGACATGATCTCGAGCGAGTACCAGGGGCGCGTCTCCCCTTTCCAGAACTGGGCATAATGGCTGCCATCTGAAGTGTTGTGGATGGCATGCAGGACGGTCTCCATGGATAAGGGAGATTTGAAAGTGTCTTTAGGCAGCCTCAGCTCGAGGACCGTGTACTTGATGCCGTTGAAGTTCTTGAGCTGGATATACCGCATCCACGTCTTCCAGAAGAGCATGGCGAGAGTCACCGCAAGGGCGATCGGCGAGAGGGCGATGGTGTAGTGGATGATCTCCGGGAGTATAGAGATCCCGAATGCCTTGTTGAGGAATGCGGCGAGCTGCTCGTAGGTCATGGCATAAGTATAGCAGGAACAGAATATGCTCGGAAGAACATTCTGTTCCTGCCTGCTTTATGCTGCCGCGTACTTTCCGTCCTTGTCGCGCTTGAAGTATTTGGGGTTCTGGAGGTTGACGGCGATGGTGTTCTCCTTCACATAGCGCTCCTTCATGACCTTGGCGACGACTTCTTCCTTGGTCATAGGGCCGTGCTTCTTGAGGATGGCGCCGATGACGTCGCGGACGATGCCGGGAGAGTAGCCCCATTCTGCGAGGGCGTAGAGGCCGCGGCCGACGAGGACGAAGCGCTTGTCCTTGATGAGCTCGTTATGGGTGGTGGCGACGTGGGCCTTCTTATCGAAGAGCTTCTCGATCTGAGCGGCCACATCGCGGAAGTGTATAGGAGATCCGTGCTTCCTTATGACGAGGAAGGCGTAATCGCGGACGCCCTTGGTGTGGATGTTCGAGGAATGAGTGGCGCCCCATTCGCCGAGGGCATTGCGGCCGATCTTCTTGGAGATAGAGAGCCAGCGGCGCATGATCTCCTGGTTCTTGTAGCGCTCGGAAACCTCTTCGAGGTGCTGGAGGAGGCGGCCGACCATCTCGGACTCCGGAAGGAGGTCGTCCGTAGAGAGGCCCTGATAGAGCTTGTGGAGGGCATCCTCTACCTTCTTGGAGAGGGCCTCGTTCACGTGCCAGCGGTGGCGGAAGTCGTCGTCTTCGCGGCGCTTCTTGAAGGGCTCGCCGACGGAGAGGAGGAAGTGGACGTGGTTCTGGAGGCCGCGCTCCTTGGAGATGTGGCCGAGGAAATCGTCTTCGACGACGACGCCGCCGAGCGAGTGGAGGAGGCTCTCGATCTCTGCGAAGGCCGCCTTCTCCTGCTTGAACTCGTCGGACTTGCGGATGACGCCGAGGGCGTAGTTCTCGATCTGGCGGACGCGCTCGCGGGTGATGCCGTACTTCTTGCCGATGGCGTCGAGGGTCATGCGCTTCTCATCCTTGCCGAGGCCGTAGCGGAAGATCACGATCTCGCGGGCGCGGTCGGTCAATGAAGCGAGGAGGCGCTTCACGACCTGCTTGGGCTTGAACGAAACGGGTGAGGTGGGCATGGAATATGGTTAAATGGTGTGCTGATTACCTTACCATCTACCTTGCTAATATGTCAACAATATGCCCTTTTTGAGTCTTTTTACGAGACCACGATGTTGACAAGCTTGCTAGGTATGACGATGACGCGATCCACCTTCTTTCCTTCGATCCACTTTTGAGCCTCTGGCGCCGAGCGGGCGAGCCTCTCGAGCTCGTCCTTCCCTGCCTCGGCCGGAGCTTGGAATGCCCCGCGGGTCTTGCCGTTCACCTGGATGACGATGGTGGACTCGGTTTCTGCGATGAGCTCAGGATCATAGGTAGGCCATTCTGAGAGGTGAATGGATTTTTTGTTGCCGAGGGTGGACCAGAGCTCTTCCACGACGTGCGGCGCGAAGGGCGCCAGGAGCTTCAGATATGCCTCGTATGTCGAGCGCCCGATGGCTTCCTGCTTCTCAAGCTCGTTCAAAGCGATCATGAGGGTGCTTATGGCGGTATTGAAGCGCATGCTGGCGATATCTTCTGTCACTTTCTTGATCGCCTTGTGGATGATGCGGTCTGTCGCGGCTGAGCTTCCTTTTTCAGACGGTTTTTCCACCAATTTCCAGACGCGCTCGATGAACCTGCGAGCGCCGACCATGCTATTCGTGCTCCAGGAGATGGCCTGATCGAAGGGGCCCATGAACATCTCGTAGATGCGTAGGGTGTCCGCGCCGAACTGCTTCACGATATCGTCGGGGTTAACGACGTTTCCGAAGCGCTTGGACATCTTCCTGCCGTCTTCCGCCATGATGAGGCCCACGGACTGGAGCTTGGCGAAGGGTTCGATGCCCGAGACTGCGCCGATGTCATAGAGGAACTTGTGCCAGAAGCGGGCGTAGATAAGGTGGCGCGTGGCGTGCTCGGCTCCGCCGACATACAAGTCAACTGGCGACCAGTACTTCTCTTTCTTCGGGTCGACGAGAGCCTTCTTGTTCTTCGGATCCATATAGCGGAGGTAGTACCAGGAAGAGCCTGCCCACTGCGGCATGGTGTTGGTCTCGCGGCGGGCTTTGCCTTTGCACTTCGGGCACTTCACATTGACCCACTTCTCGATGGCGGCCAGGGGCGACTCGCCTGTTCCCGTGGGCTCATACGACTTCACCTTGGGGAGCTTCACGGGCAGATCCTTCTCGGGCACGGGTACGACGCCGCATGCCGCGCAGTGGATGACCGGAATAGGCTCGCCCCAGTAGCGTTGACGCGAGAAGACCCAGTCGCGGAGCTTGTACTTCACGACTTTCCTGCCGAACTTTTTCGTCATCTCGTCCTTGTTCTCGAGCTTGATCTCGCGGACTGGAAGCTTGTATATCTTCGCGAAGTCTGCATCGCGCTCATCGTGCGCAGGAACTGCCATGACGGCGCCGGTGCCGTAGTCTCCGAGGACGTAGTCGGCGATCCAGACAGGGACTTCTTCTCCATTAGCTGGATTCACAGCCTTCAAGCCCTTGAGCTCGACACCGGTCTTCTCCTTGGTCTCGTCGGTGCGCTCGATGTCTGTCTTGCGCGAAGCTCCGGAGATATACGCCTCGACTTCCGCCTTGTTCTCGATCAAGCTCAGGAATTCGGCGACCCACGGATGCTCGGGCGCGAGGACGACATACGTCACGCCGAAGATGGTGTCGGGGCGGGTGGTGAAGACGGCCGCTTTGGGAGTGCAGCATTCGAGGATCGCAGGCTCTTCCGTTCCGGTGAAGTGCTTTTCCTTGGCGTCCGCTTCTACGAACCCAGCCTTGAGCTGTGCGGAAAGGTGTTTGAGATATGGCGCCCGATCAGGCTCTTTCGTATCGGAGAGCACGGCGATCCTGCCCTGGGCCAGCGTGGAGATGCGGGCGAAGTCGAGATCCCATCTGAAGTTGCTGTGATAAGTCCGCGGCTTCGTGTCCTTGCTGAAGTTCGGATCCACAGCCGGAGCGACCAGGAGTAAGCCGGAGATAGGCTTGTTCAATTTCATGATTGCCTTCATGGCTACGATCGAGCCGAGGCTGTGGCCGATGATGACGGTATGCTCGTCGATGGCGCAGTCCTTCAGGACATAGTCCACCTGTTCCGCTTCCCTGGGGTCGTTCGGACTCGGCAGCTTCGGGACCTGGACTTCGTGGCCGAGCTTCTCGAACTCTTTCTTCAGCCACGGAATGAAATCCTGATCTGGGCCGCCCTGATATCCGTGGATGATGACGAATCTCGGCTTGTTCTTCTTCAGGATCAGCCGGAAATCTATCTCGGCGCCCTCGGAGCGGCCGATCCAGTTGCGTTGGGCTTCCTTGATGGACTCGGGCCAGTCGAGGAGGGGCTTGATCTCCTGCTTCTTCGCTCCGATATAGAGATCCCAGAGGTACTTCATGTCGTCATGGCTGATGAATCTCTCCGCCTCGGCACGCGAAAGCCAGATCGGATCCTGAAGGTCCTTCTCTTCCTGGGCTATATCCGAGCGCTCTCCGTCGGCGAGCTCAAAATATCCACAGGTAAAATGCGCGTGGCGGTTGACTTTTTTGACCATCTGGAAGAATTTTGAATCCACCTTGCCGACTTCCCGCACAAAGCGCACATTCTTGTAGCCTGTCTCTTCCTGTATCTCGCGGATGCCGGCATCTCCGATGTTTTCGCCTTTTTCGATGCCCCCGATGACGAAGCCCTTCCAGCCGCTAGCTTTCCAATGGACCATGAGGTACTTGTCTTCCGACCAGTGCTTGATGATGCATACCACGGCTTGGCGCTCTTCGAACGGCTTGTCTTCTTCTATAGCGCCCTTGCCTTTGCGCAGAGCGACGAGCGGTATGCCGCCTGTGTCGTCCAAGTCTGCGAGCATCCGGTCCGCATACTGGGTTATCTTCAGAACACACTGGCGACTTGGCTTCTTATCCACGGGCGTGCCTGAGCGCTCGCATCCGCCGGCCTCGACGAGCCTCCTGGCAAGCACGGTCTTGTCCGTCGGGCACCAGTTCACGGGCTCGTTGGATTCGTAGGCCAGGCCTTTCTTCAGGAGCTGTAAAAAGATCCACTGGGTCCACTTATAGAAATTCGGGTCGGTGGTGTTCACCTCGCGGGACCAGTCATAATCGAAGCCGAGGAGCTCCAGCTGATCCTTGTAGTGCGCCACATTCTTGGCGACGGCGATCTCGGGATTGGTCTTGGTCTTGATGGCGTAGTTCTCGGCCGGCAGGCCGAAGGCGTCGAAGCCCATGGGATGGAGCACATTCATGCCCTGCATGCGCTTCATGCGCGAGATGACGTCGGTGGCGATATAGCCCTTGGGGTGGCCGACGTGAAGTCCCTCGCCGGACGGGTACGGGAACATGTCGAGGACATAGAATTTCTCCTTCTTATCTGTCTCGGCAGTTTTGTAGGTCTTCTTGGAAGCCCACTTCTTCTGCCACTTCTTCTCGATGGCCGCAGGGTCGTAGACGGGGCGCTTTTTCATGAGGCCATCATAGCATTTCTGCTCCTAAATCTTAAACTCTATAACGGTACCATCTTCTCGGCAATTGGGCTATTTCGTTAAAATAGCCCTGAATACTTGGGGAAATTCCCCATTTGCTCGTCTACTAAGCCCACAAATGCCCTTTTACGGCCTTAGTAGGCGAGCAAGCCTTTTTCGTGTAAATTTTCAAGGTTCCTAACAAGGATTATACCGAGCGGTCGGTATATATCAAGCAACGGCAGGGTCTTGTTTTCCCCACCTTACTTTTGCTGCTTTTTGACCTAGTTTTTTGAAATACTTTTTGCCGTATTTCTTCTTGATCTTTAAGCCGCCTTTTTTACCGAGCGTTTGGGCTGCCTTGTTCTTCACACAAGCATTATAGCAAGCGGTCTT
>CAYSOS010000011.1:0-12034 GCA_964432735.1 uncultured Candidatus Saccharibacteria bacterium | reverse complement strand
GCGCGGAGTTCCGGAGGCTTGGTGGTGAGGAGAATGCCGTCGAAGCCTGCGGGGCCGCCTCTGTCGCGCCCGTCATCGTTATCGAGTCGCGGCTCGATCGCCGACTGAAAACATCATGCATTACCGTCGACGACAATGGACCCGGCATCCGTCCGGAAGCACGGGAACGGCGATTTCGGCCTTTCTTCCCACCCAAGCGCAACGGCACCGGTCCTGTCTCCGCATACCGCCCCCGCGGCTTCCTGCCGGAGGCCCTGGTGAACTATTTCGCCCTCCTCGGCTGGCACCCCTCCGACGACAGGGAGCTCTTCACCATGGATGAGCTCATCCAAGCCTTCTCCCTCGAGCGCGTCCAGAAGTCCGGCGCCATCTTCGACGAAGAGAAGCTCGCCTGGTTCAACCGCCAGTACATCCTGAAGCTTTCCGACGAAGACTTCGCCGAGCGCGCCAAGCCGTTCCTGCCCGAATGGATCACCACAAAGAGCCCCATCTTCAAGCGCCTCATCCCTGTACTCAAGGACAAGATATCAACTCTGGCAGAGATCGGGGACTTCCTCGGCCCGAATGGGGAAGGGAGCTTCGCCAAGGAGCTTCCGGCATACCCGGCAGACAAGCTCCTCTGGAAGAAGAACCCGAAGAGGGAAGCGGCCGCTGCGCACCTCGCGGAAGCCCGGAAGCAGCTGCAATCCGTATCAGAATCCACCTTCACCGCAGATGCCATCAAGAACGCTCTCTGGCCGTACGCGGAAGCGAACGGAAGGGGAGACGTCCTCTGGCCGCTGCGCGTCGCCCTCACCGGCCAGGACCGCTCCCCCGACCCGTTTTCATCCGCAGCCATTCTCGGCAAGGAAGAATCTCTGAAGCGCATCGAGGCTGCACTCGCAAAACTCGAAGCCGTGGCATGAAGCTCCCACGGACAAGCGCATTCATTCTCGCAGTCGCATTTCTGCCCATCTTCCTGCCCGCCTTCGCGCATGCAGACGAAGCCTCAGACCTCCAGGCCAAGATAAACCAGCGCAACACCGACATCAAAGCCCTCGAGAAAGAGATCGCTGACTACCAGAACCAGATCGCCACGCTGAACGGCCAGGAGAGCTCGCTCACGTCGGCCATCAAGGCCCTCGACCTCACGGAGAAGAAGCTGCAAGCGGACATCAACGTCACGGCAGACAAGATAGACGCCACCAGCCTGCGCATACAGCAGCTCTCGAAACAGATCGGCACCACCCAGAGCACTATAGACGATAACACCCGCTTCGTCCTGGCTTCATTCAGAGCGCTAGGAGAAGAAGGCGGCCATACCGTCCTCGAAGTCTTTCTCGAGAGCAGATCCCTCGCGCAAGCATGGAGCGGAGCGGCGCATCTCGGCATCCTCCAGAACGACCTCCAGGGCCACATCCATGACCTGAACAAAGCCAAGACCAGCCTGGAGACCAACAAGGCCGCCACGGAGAAGGCCAAAGCCGACCTGGTGAGCCTCCAGAAGCAGCTCCAGGGCCAGGAGAAGGCCATTCTGGCCACCCGCGCCGAGAAGAACGACCTCCTCAAGCAGACCAAGAACTCCGAGTCCTCATACAAGACCCTGGTGACCCAGAAGCAGGCCCTGAAGGATGCCTTCGCCCAGGAGCTCCTCGACTATGAATCCCAGCTCCAGCTCGTGGTCCACAAGGCCAACCTGCCTTCCACGGGCTCGGGAGCCCTCATGTGGCCTCTCGATAAAGCCATCATCACCCAGTACTTCGGCAATACGCCATTCTCAACATCCAACCCGCAGGTATATAACGGCCATGGCCATGACGGCATAGACCTGGGAGCCTCCATCGGCACGCCGGTCCATGCGGCCCGTTCTGGCACGGTCATAGGCGTCGCCAACACGGACATCGTTCCAGGCTGCTATTCATTCGGCAAATGGATCATGGTCAAGCACGCGAACGGCCTCTCGACCCTCTATGCTCACTTATCCGTCCAGTCGGTAGCCATCGGAGACGTCGTCTCGACAGGGGACGTGATCGGATATACTGGTAACACCGGCTACACCACCGGCCCCCACCTCCACTTCGGCGTATACGCCACGGAAGGCACCGAGATCAAGCTCTTCACTAATAGCCGCAACTGCAAGGGCGCGACCATTCCCATCGCCGTCCTCACGGCATACCTCAATCCACTGTCGTACCTTCCGCCCGTCGGCCAGTAAAGGTATAATCAGACCATGAAAAATAACCGCATGGCAGGGGAGCAGGGAGGATTCATCAAATGGATCGTTATCATCGTAGTGGCGCTGCTCATATTGAGCTACTTCGGCTTCAGTTTGAGGGAGCTCATCGATAGGCCGACCACTCAGGACAACTTTTCATATGTGGCTACGACGACCGTGACTGTCTGGGATAAGTACCTTAAGGTGCCTGCCGCATACGCCTGGAACAATATCTTCCTCGACCTCATCTGGGATCCCGCCATCGCCCGCCTGAAGAATCTCGAGAGGGTAGATATGCCGACATCTACGCCCAGCACCTATTAGCTAGCCCTAGGCGCAAGGGCTTCCACAGGCCATACTGTCGGAAACATATATTGTGCGACATACCATGTCTGGGCTTCCCTAGGACTAAGCATCTAAGAATCAGCCCGGGCTCGGATAACACAAAAGGCCCCACCCTATTCGGATGAGGCCTTTTGCTTCTGATAATGGTTGAGATTCGATCGTTATCAGTCTCTGTTACTTGGCGGCAAGATTCTTGCCGGCCCAGCACGGAGACGAAGCGTACCAGTCCTTCGTGCCATTCTTGTTATAGAGGTACTTGCCATAGGCGACGTTGCCTTCGATAGTATAGATGTCATATCCAAGCTTCTTGGCAGTGTCAGCATGGTAGTGCTCATTGATCTGGAAGATGCCGACGTCGAGGGGATTCTCAATGCCGCGGATGACGCGGCCGTCCTTGCCGTACTGCCTAAATGTAGATTCGCAGCGGGCAACCTCGATCAAGATTGGCGTAGAGGCCAACTCCTTGCGGATATAGGTCTCAATGGCTTTTGAATCTGTCGAAGAGCTCAATTCAGTGGTCGTCGTAGCGGTCGTAGCTGAGATTACTGCGGCGGTCTGGATCGTCTGGGCGTTCGCCTGTCCGGCTCCGTAGAGCGAAGACATGAGGAACACCACACCGGTTGCTGCTTGCATCATATGTTTAATATAAAAATGAGCCTGTAAACATGACGTTCACTTGGCTCACTTATGCCTATAATGATAGCATTTCCAGTCTAGAAAGTCAAGGGGTAGAGCACTGTAAAATGGCTCAGTAAAGCCATATTCTTGCCATATTCTGGGGCCGGGTTGAGCCATAGCCCAGATAGAGCTTCGAAAAGGGCCTTATTCTTGCGTCCCTCGCTCCCCTATGCTAAGCTCTGTAGCACTATGGCACATAAGAAAGCGACAGGTTCAACAAAGAACGGCCGAGACTCGAACCCAAAATACCTTGGTGTTAAGATCAATCACGGCCAGAAAGCCGGCATCGGACAGATCATCCTCCGCCAGCGCGGCACGGACACCCTCCCGGGCAAGAACGTGGGCGTAGGCAAGGACTATACCCTTTTTGCCCTCAAGGAAGGCACTGTGAGCTTCTCTACCAAGAGGAAGACCAGCTTCAACAGCCATATCGACAGGAAGAAGATCGTGCATATCGTCTAACAAAAACCCCGCTTTAAAGCGGGGTTTTTATCTGACTATTACTTCGATTATTTCGCCTCGATCACAAGCTTGAACTTCGCTGACTTCCCTCCCACCTTGACCTCTATGGCGTGGGTTCCGACTTCCTTGATGGGATGTTCGAGCTGGATGAAGGACGGGTCTATCTGGAGCTTGGTCTGCTTCAGGAGCTCCTTGGCGACCTCTTCCTTGTGGAGGCCAGCGAAGAGATGGCCTTTGTCATTGGCCTTGCCGGAAACCGTGAGGGTGGTGCCTTCCAGGTCCTGGATGTTCTTGGCCACGAGGTCTTCCATGACCTTGCGCTCGCCTTCCATTTTGGCCTTCTGGGACTCTACGCGCTTGAGGGCATCGCGAGTAGCCGCAACCGCCTCTCCGCGGGGGATGAGGAGGTTCAAGGCATGGCCGCTTGCCACGTCTTTGACATCATACTTTCTGCCGAGCTTTGACACATCCTTAAGAAGAATGACTTTCATGGTGGTTATTGGGTTATGCGCCGTATCTTACGGCTGACCAGCGAGAATATCAAGTGCCTTTGCCATCTGGAGGTCGTTGCCGGCTTTCGCGTCAGCATCGCTCACGGGGACGTTGTAATCGGGGTCGAGGCCGTCGTGTGAGAGGTTGTGGCCCTGGGGCGTGAGCCAGCGGGCGATGGTGACCTTGAGGGAGGTGTTGTCGGTGATAGGCACGAGCTCCTGGACCGAGCCCTTGCCGAAGGTCTTGGTGCCCACGAGCGTGGCTACTCCCTGCTCTTTGAGGGCGCCGGCCAGGATCTCTGCCGCGGAAGCGGAGCCGCCGTCCACCAGGATCTCCATGCGCAAGTTGCTGTTGAAGGCATTATAGCCCTTGCTCTTATATACATTGGGAGCCTTATTCTTTCCGAAATCTTCCGTGACGATGACCTTGCCTGCCGGAAGGAAATATGAGGCCATGTCCCAAGCAGCGTCCAGGTAGCCTCCCGGATTGCCGCGCAAGTCGAGGACGAGCTTGTGGTCTCCCGAAAGGACGAATTCGCGGAGAGCGCCGCGGAACAGGTCCGCGGAGTTGGCCGTGAAGCTGTGGAGGGTGATGACGAAGACTCCGTTGGGCTTCTTGGCAGTGTCTATGACCGGGATGTTGATGGTCTCGCGGGTGATGGTCTTCTCTGCAGGCTTGGTGGCGCCGGAGGAGAGGAATGAGATCTTGACCTGGGTGCCTACCTCGCCGCGGATGAGGTCTACGGCTACGTCTACGCTCATGCCGGCCGTGGAGGTGCCGTTGATGGACAAGATGGCGTCTCCGGCCTTCACCTCTGCCCTATCTGCCGGGCTGCCCTTGATAGGCGCGATGACGACGAGCTGATTGCTCTTCATGCCCACTTCCATGCCGACGCCGCCGAAGTTGCCGCGGATGTCGTCTTGGAACATCTTGGCTTCCTTGGGCGGGAAGAAGACGGTGTACGGGTCGCCATATGATGCCGCCAAGCCTGCTATGGAACCCCAGATCTTGGAGTCCACGGTGCTGGAAGCGTTATTGACCTGCTCTGCATTCAGGATCTGCCAGGCCTTCCAATAGGGCGCGAACTGGTCCGAAGTGACGAAATTGCCGTTGGTCGCTCCCGGATTGCCGCTCTCGGCGATGGGCTGCTTGCCGCCGAAGTAGTAGCCGGCAAAAAAAGCCAGCGCGATGGCCGGTATGGCGATGTATAGATATATATTCTTTTTGTCGGACATCGAGCGTTATGGGGTGATTGGAATATTATTGCACACATCGCCTGGTGGGCCAAGTAGATATCGCGTATAATCATCCTATGATAACGACTCATGCCACCCGCGGACTGGTCTGGCTCGATCTTCAGTCTCCTACGGACGACGAGATTGCTGGCCTGGTCCAGAGGTATGGGCTTCATCCCTTGGTCGGAGAGGAGTTGAAGCGCTTCCCTTCCCTGCCGCGCATCCAGACCTACAAGGACTACGTGGTCGTAGTCCTCAACATCCCGGTCCGGGTGAAGCAGAACGGCGCATACAGCATCGTGGACCAGGAAGTGGACTTCGTCATCGGCAAGACCTTCCTCATCTCTTCCCGCACAGAGACTATCGAGCAGCTGGAATATTTCGCCAAGATCTTCGAGGCCAACGCCATCCTGAACCGCGGCGAGAAGATCGAGCATGCCGGCCATCTCTTCTACTATATGGTCAAGCGCATGTATGCCGGCATGTTCGCGGACCTCGAGAACATCCGCGACACCCTTCTCGATGCCGAGGATCACGTCTTCAGCGGGGACGAGCGCCGGATGGTGCAGGTCCTCTCGGGCGTGAGCCGCGAGCTCATAGCCTTCAGGCAGGCGGCCCGCATCCACCAGGACGTCTGGGAAGGCATGCTCCGAGACGCGGACAAGGACTTCTTCAATGCGGACTTCTTCGAATTCATCCGCGACCTCCGGGACCAGTTCAACCGCATCCACGAAGTGGTCGTGAACTCGCGAGAGCTCCTCTCGGATCTGCGCGAGACCAACGACTCGCTCTTGAATACCCGCCAGAACGACATCATGCGGACCTTGACCATCGTCACCTTCATCTTCTATCCTGCCACCTTCATCGCCTCCCTCTTCACCATCCCTGCGGCGTTCGTGCCCTTGGTCGGCAGCGAAAGCGGCTGGGCCATCATCTTCGCAGGCATGATCATCGTGACCGGCGGCATCTGGTGGTTCATCAAGAGAAAGGGCTGGATATAGCCGCAAGCCACTGGATATGCGCCTGAAAAACAGATAGTATGCCCTCCATGGATATACACCTCTTCAATACCCTCACACGCACCAAGGAAGTTTTTACGCCTCTCAAAAAGGGTAAGGTAAACATGTATTCCTGTGGTCCGACGGTCTACAACACTCAGCATGTGGGCAATTATCGCACCATGATCATGAATGACACGCTTCGCCGCGTGCTCGCCTACAATGCTTACGATGTCACCGCCGTCATGAACTCGACCGATGTCGACGACAAGACCATCCGCCGGAGCCGCGAAGAAGGCATGAGCCTGAAGGATCTGACCCAGAAATATGAGAAGGCGTTTCTTGAAGATCTGAGCGTGCTCAACGTGCTTCGGCCGACACACTTTATTCGCGCCACGGATCATATTCAGGACATGATCGAGCTCACAGAGACCCTTATCAAGAAAGGTGTTGCATACGCCGCAAAAGACGGCGTCTATCTCAGCATTTCCAAAGTCAAAAACTATGGCGCGCTCGCCCACATCAAAGCTGCGAATGATGCGCAGGAACGCATCGCCAATGACGAATACGACAAAGAGAATCCGCACGACTTTGCCCTCTGGAAATTCACCACTCCGGAAGACGGCGACAATTCCTGGAAGGCTCCGTTCGGAGCCGGCCGCCCGGGCTGGCACATCGAGTGCTCGGCCATGGCTATGAAGCTTCTTGGTCCGACCATAGACATCCATACCGGCGGCAGCGACCTCATGTTCCCGCATCACACGAACGAAATAGCTCAGTCCGAGTCCGCGACAGGCAAGCAGTTTGTGCGATATTGGCTCCATGTCGGATTCATGAACATGAATGACGAGAAAATGTCCAAATCGAAAGGCAATATCATCAAGATTGCCGATCTTTTGGAAAACTCCGTCTCTCCCCTCGCCTACCGCTATTGGCTCCTGACCGCCCACTACCGCTCACAGATCAACTTCACCTATGAAGCCGTCCGATCGGCCCAAAACGCCCTTATACGCCTCATAAAGGAAGTGGGAGCATATCCGGACGGAGGCACGGTCGCGGAAGCTTACAAGGAGAAATTTACAGGCTTTATAAATGACGATTTGAATACCCCCCAGGCCGTGGCTTTGGCATGGGAGTTGCTGAAAGACTCGGCGGTAAGCGAAGCGGACAAGAAAGCGACTCTTCTCGACTTCGACAAAGTGTTCGGCCTTAAGCTCGCATCTGTTCCCCCACTCGAAGACGAGCCTGTTCCTCCGGAAGTACAGGCACTCGCAGACGCACGCGAAGAGGCGCGCAAAGCTAAAGACTGGCAGAAGGCAGATGCGCTAAGGAAAGAGATCGAAGATCGCGGATTTGAGCTGCGCGATACGTCGGAGGGCGTAAAGATCCAAGGGAGGTTCTAGAAACACAAAAGCCCCCGAAGGGGCTTTCTGTAAGCTAGAGGGTGCCGGGAAATATTCCCGCCGTCCACCAGTCGAGTTAACGACATCCACATACTATTCAGGAAAATCTTTTGAGTCAAGCCCTTGACCGCTCGTACCCTGTGGACGTAGCGGGTGCTGCCCTCGCGAATCCCTCTTGCTTAAGGAGAAACTCTCTGCTGGGATACACCCGCAGGTATAAGCGGTCAAGAATGAGTCTTCTTATTCCGCGATCGCCAACTCTCTGGCAAGCTCCCTTCCCCGCACCAGCTCGCCACCCCTTCCCTTCACCCGGATAAATTCGCCCACGACCCCGTCCTGGCCCCTCTCGACTTTTTCTTCTATATCTGCGAGCCGGGAGTAGATCCGCGTCTCGGCAGCGTCTATGCGCTCCTCCAGCCGCTCGAAGCTGCGGGCCACGGATGCGGCAAGGTCGTCGTTATTCTTGTAAAGGAGCCTGTCTATAAGCTCGATATCTTTCTGTTCTAGGGACATATGAAATAGCTAATTTATAATCGGACCCACGCACGATAGCAGGCAAGGGTTCAAATCCGTTTCAAAAAAGATTCAAGTTTTCGTGAATTTTTCTTCAAATCCGTATGAATTTTTCTCCACACCTTGTCCCCCATTCGGCATAGACTGCCGGCATGGGCCGTTGATGGTATGATTGTGGCATGAGCCCAGTCTCCCCCTACGTAAAATCCCGCGACCTGAAGATCCCCCCGCAGTCCATCGAGGCGGAGAAGGCCCTCCTCGGCTCGGTCATGATCCGCGGCGAGGCAATGCACGACGTCATGGACATCATCGGGGAGAGATCTTTCTACTCGAACCAGCACCGCGCCATCTGGGCCACGCTCTTCGAGCTCCACGCAAAGAACACCCCTATAGATCTCCTCTCTATCTCTGCGCGCCTCAAGGAAAAGGGCCAGCTGGAGGAATGCGGCGGCATGTCGTACCTCACGGAGCTCATCAACACTGTCCCCTCTTCTTCCAACGCCGCCCACTATGCGGAGATCGTGGACAAGAAGCACGTCATGCGCGAGCTCCTGCGCGCGGCCGAGACCATCACCTCCCTCGGATACGAGGAGGAATCCGACCTGCATGATCTCCTTGAGCGCGCCGAAAAGGAGCTCTACAACGTCACCAACAAGACCGGCTCGCGAAAATTCGTGGCCCTCAAGGACACGCTCACGGAAGCCTTCGAGCGCCTCGAGCACCTCCACCACACCCGCGATGAGCTTCGCGGCATTCCGACAGGCTTCAAGGAGATAGACAGCAAGCTGGCTGGCTTCCAGAAGTCCGACCTCATCATCCTTGCCGCCCGCCCGTCCATGGGCAAGACCGCCCTCGCTCTCGACATCGCCCGCAAAGCCGCCGTCAACCACAAAGTCCCTGTGGCCATTTTCTCTCTTGAGATGAGCTCCCAGCAGCTCGTGGACCGCATGCTCTCCGCCGAATCCCAGGTCGAGGCCTGGAAGATCCGCACCGGCCACAACCTCTCCGTCGAGCAGGACTTCAAGGCCATCGGCGACGCCATCGGCCGCCTCTCGGATGCCCCCATCTACATAGACGACCAGCCGGGCAACAATATCCTAAAGATGCGCGCGGTCGCCCGCCGCCTCAAGAACGAGCAGAAGCTCGGCCTCATCATCGTGGACTACCTCCAGCTCATGCTCCCCACGAATGCGAATAAATACGGCGATAACCTCGTCCAGCAGATCACCGAGATCTCGCGCTCCCTGAAGAACCTGGCCCGCGAGCTCGACGTGCCCGTCCTGGCCCTCTCCCAGCTCTCCCGCGCCGTGGAGCAGCGCGGCGGCAAGCCCCGCCTCTCCGACCTCCGCGATTCCGGCTCTATCGAGCAAGACGCCGACGTGGTCATGTTCATCCACCGCGAATCCGACCAGGACAACGGCGGCCGCAAGGAAGAGGCCGAGATCCTCATCGAGAAGCATAGAAATGGCCCCACCGGCATCGCTAAGCTCTACTTCGACACCAAGAAGACTACGTTCCTTTCTATGGACAAGGCGGATTTTGGCGGGTTCGAGTAGTTGACAAAAAGAAAATAATTTTACATAATGCAGGCCTTCGTTCGCTCGTTCATTTTCAACAACTGAATATAGGTTCTTTATGGAAAATCATGAAAAATCACCCTTATCGCCAGTCGAATTCCGTCTACTGGTGATCTTGATCACCAATGGGAAGTTGAATGGCCGCCAGGTCGCTAAAGTATATGAGGAAAAAGCAAGCAGCCTGCCATTCGGAACTGTATATACCACCCTTAGCAGACTTGAAGAACAGAAACTGATCACCAAAGACACTGTGGAGGGAGAAACCGATGATAACAGGATGGTCATGTTCAAAGTCACCACGAAAGGAAGAAAGGTGACCGAGGAAGCTCGATTATTCTTTAATTCTCTCGCGAACTTCTGCTAACCACCTGCCATCAACTTACAATCCGCTGGAATTTTCAGCGGATTTTTATTTCATCCCCTTATCATGTAACTGACGCAAGGGCTTCCTTGACCTTATCAAAAATAATCTGGTGTCCCGCATCATTAGGATGCAGACCATCTTCCGATAACAAAGTGCTTGGTTTCTTGGCAAGATACGCGGAATATATGTCTACCAAAGGAATGTTGCTTTCTTTGGCTAATTTTGAGAGCAAGCCATTATACTCTTCGACATTTTTATTGAGCCGCAGTTTCTTGCCCTCATATCGCCTTGCACAGATCTCTTCATCGGCGGGAGTTATATTCAGCATTACGATCTTCCGAGAAATCTTCGCAGCGCTATTCAGGACACTCTGCAGATTAGATACGAACCTGCCTTGAGGTACTCTGAATTCCTTGGTAGCTGGCAGAAATACCGAATCATTCGCGCCGAAAGCGAAAATAAAAATAGCTTCTTCGCCTTCCCTTTCTCTGGCATCCAATTCAGCTTCGAATCTTTTTACCAATCCGTCGGTCGTTTCCCCTGGAATGCCGAGGTTATACGACAAGAAGTAGAGATCAGGATCCTTTGCCTGCAAGTCATCGAGATGCTTCCGAAGCCTTGCCGCCCATCCGCCTTCTCCGATATCCCATGCGCCATAGGTGATGCTGTCTCCGAAGCAATATATGACTGCCATAATCGCCAATAATACCTTATACTACCCTCCATGGACAGCCTCCGCCGCCTCGAAGAGCTATTCGCCCATTTTCCGGGTATCGGCCCCCGCCAGGCCCGCCGCTTCGTCTACTATCTCCTCGGCAAATCCCCTGCTTCCATCAAGGAGCTCACGGAGCTCATCGCGGACGTCCGCGCTTCGAGCGTAGAATGCACTCGCTGCCACCGCTTCTTCGTGTCCAAGAATAAAGGCATCTCAGCTTGTTCTATCTGCACAGACCAGTCCCGCGACCAGGCTTCCCTCATGATCGTGGCTCGCGATTCGGACTTCGAGTCAGTGGAGAAGAGCGGCGCATACCGCGGCCTGTACTTTATCCTGGGCGGCACTGTGCCCATCCTGGACAAGGAGCCGGAGCGGAGGATACGCCTTATGGAGCTTTCTTCCCGGCTTGGAGAAGCCGGCTCCCCGGTTGCGGAGATCATCCTGTCTCTCAATACCACGCCGGACGGAGAGAATACGGCAGAGATCGTGCGGGAGAGGGTCCAATCGCTCAAGCCCGGCATGAAGCTCACCGTCCTCGGCCGGGGGCTTTCGACAGGCGCGGAGCTAGAATACGTCGACTCGGACACCATCCGAAACGCTCTTGAGAACAGGCACTAAATAAAAATACCCGCATTAGCAGGTATTGAACAGGCGAGAGATCCAGGGACGCTTTTGGGGAAAGGGGTATTTCTCGTACATGCGCTTGATATTTTCCTCAAACGTATCAAGTCCCATTGCGCGACGCCGGGCATCGACGTTATCAGGATCGAGGATTGGCCGTGGAACGTGCTTCCCTTTTATCTGCGTAAACTGGGTACCATATATTTGTGGCTTTCCCATATTTACGCAAATCCGGTCTTCGAGATGGGCAATGTCTTGAGGAGACACCTCTTCAGGCGGAAACTCCTTCATTAACGTGAGGCACTGCATCTGGAAAGAGAGATCCTGATCGGCATGTCGGATAATGAGGACTGCGGCTAATGAAGCCTTCTCTCCCACTTTTGAAGAAGTAGGCCAACCGATTTCTAAGACAAATACTTTCATCTGCTCCGTACTTT